>NZ_JACGVE010000001.1:0-385 GCF_014077065.1 Colwellia sp. MB3u-4
TCACCAAAGCTTTTCGCAGATTAACACGTCCTTCATCGCCTCTAACTGCCAAGGCATCCACCACATACGCTTAGTCACTTAACCATACAACCCCAAGTAGTTTCAAAAGAAGCTAGCTAGTACACACCGGAGACTAATCCAATGCAATTGTAAAGTCTGACATTTTCACGCACACAAAGTGTGTCTTGAATAAGAGTGGTAACAAATATAACTCGTAAAAGTAAACTTATTACCGGGTCGATTACGTCTTCGAGGAGAATCCGTAATCACCATCATTAACAGGCGATATTCCTATTAATAACAGCTTGGTATTTATAATTTACAAACAACAGCGCGACACCGTGTTCATCATATAAATACCGGTATTTATATCAGCTTTCCAGAT
>NZ_JACGVE010000002.1:0-257 GCF_014077065.1 Colwellia sp. MB3u-4
GCCGCTAAGCTTACTGTTGCATTCGCAGCATCGGCAACACTGATGATAATACCTGAGGTGGTACCTATATCGGCTTGAACTGGTGTGCCGGTTAACGTACCAGTTGTCGCATTAAACGTTGCCCATGTAGGTTTATTGCTAATGCTAAAAGTCTGGGTGTCACCTGCATCAACATCAGAAACTGTTGGAGTAAAGCTGTAAGCAGCATCTTCAACCGCAGTTGTGGCTGGCGTACCAGAAATTACTGGGGCATCGTT
>NZ_JACGVE010000003.1:0-223 GCF_014077065.1 Colwellia sp. MB3u-4
TTGGCTATAACGGTTTTTATCACCTCACCAAAGCTTTTCGCAGATTAACACGTCCTTCATCGCCTCTAACTGCCAAGGCATCCACCACATACGCTTAGTCACTTAACCATACAACCCCAAGTAGTCTTTCGACTCATTAGTACGCATCGGAGACTAATCCGACGCAATTGTAAAGTCTGACATTTTCACGCACACAAAGTGTGTCTTGAATAAGAGTGGTAAT
>NZ_JACGVE010000004.1:0-295 GCF_014077065.1 Colwellia sp. MB3u-4
TCTGTTCCACTGCTTTGTGTCCAGATATAGCTAGCAATAGTTCCGTCTGAGTCAGAGCCTGCACCTAATAAGGATACCTCAGTATTTTCATTTACTATTTGGTTCGCACCAGCATTTGCTGATGGCAATATATTGACATTATTAACATTAATCGTAATGGTATCGGTCTTAGTTGCACCTTCATTATCGGTTACCGTTAGTGTAAAAGTAAATACTTCGTTATTGGTAACTTCCGGTGTTATAAACGAAGTGCTAGCTGAGTCACTAGTGCTCAATATTACGTCTGTTCCACTGC
>NZ_JACGVE010000005.1:0-298 GCF_014077065.1 Colwellia sp. MB3u-4
TATACCGTAAAGTAATTCGTTGCTGCAGGCCTTGCCTGAAGCGAGATGCGCATTCTACGCACCTGAGTTTTAATGTCAACGTTTTATTTAGATTTTTTAAACTTTCTTTTCAGAAGATTCAAACTTACTTTTAAAACGTTAACTCAACTGTTTAGCTCTTATAAAGAGTAGCTAAGCTATTAAAACCGTTCGTTTGGGTTACCCCTTGGAACTGGAGCGCATTCTAGAGATTTCTCGCTTCACGTCAACACCTAATATCAATTAAATTGCGATTAAATGACTGTTTGCTTTTTAATTA
>NZ_JACGVE010000006.1:0-261 GCF_014077065.1 Colwellia sp. MB3u-4
CAATGAATTCTGTCGTGTTACTCTATTCCGACTAAGGATAAAGTAACTACATAAAACGTATTATTTAAACCCGAAGATTTAAATGATACTTATTTTTGTGTGACATCATATTAAGCTGTTTTTTTTGTTACCAGAGGGTAACTATGTAAAATCAACGTTAATGTGAGTGTCCACACAAATTGCATGATAACTAATTGTTAAAGAAAGTTAGTTTCTTCAAAGAAGATAACTAACCGATACAGAATCTCATTCGCTCTATAC
>NZ_JACGVE010000007.1:0-362 GCF_014077065.1 Colwellia sp. MB3u-4
TTCTGTATCGGTTAGTTATCTTCTTTGAAGAAACTAACTTTCTTTAACAATTAGTTATCATGCAATTTGTGTGGACACTCACATTAACGTTGATTTTACATAGTTACCTTCGGGTAACAAAAAAAACAGCTTAATATGATGTCACACAAAAATAAGTATCATTTAGACTTTCCTTTTTAAGGAATGAATAAATAATACGTTTTATGTAGTTACTTAGTTCCTAGTCGGGATTGAGTGACACGACAGAATTCATTGAGCAGATGTCTTTTCTTGGTTCACTTCGGTGAGTTAAGGTGAGCATCACAAACGATTTTTAATTGAAGAGTTTGATCATGGCTCAGATTGAACGCTGGCGGCAGGCT
>NZ_JACGVE010000008.1:0-361 GCF_014077065.1 Colwellia sp. MB3u-4
TAACGAGCCTGTAGAATTACTCGTTTTTATTATAATTATTTAATCAAAATACTCTAACTGGATTATTTTCTTTTAACAATCAAAAACGTTTACGTTTTTGGCGATTTTAATGTTTGCATTGTTAAATATTAAATATTAAATATTAAATATTAAATAATGGGGAATGTATTTCTTACTCTATGTTTTTAGAAGGTTTTAATGGTGTGATGATGGGATTTCAAGCCCTAATATAGGCAACTTCTTAACTTCTCAATGTTATGAACAAGGCAATACAGTTGCCATTGAGTATTCACTTTTTCTTGTCCGCGCAACGTGAATTTATTCATGCCTTTATTGACGGTAATATTGCCAAATACAGGTT
>NZ_JACGVE010000009.1:0-218 GCF_014077065.1 Colwellia sp. MB3u-4
TTAAGTTGTGTGCTGTTTGACATAGTAGTATTGCGTAGGAATATGCAACATCACGTACATGAGTGATGAATAAGAGAAACAAAGAACACAAATGTATTTATAAAAAGTAGAGCAGCGATGCTTTATTGACACAGCTTTCAAGATTGTACCCTTTTTGTCTAGCGACAATAGCGACATGGCCCCACCTGATCCCATTCCGAACTCAGAAGTGAAACGTG
>NZ_JACGVE010000010.1:0-436 GCF_014077065.1 Colwellia sp. MB3u-4
GTCGTGTCACTCTATTCCGACTAAGGATAAAGTAACTACATAAAACGTATTATTTATTCATTCCTTAAAAAGGAAATTCTAAATGATACTTATTTTTGTGTGACATCATATTAAGCTGTTTTTTTTGTTATCCGAGGATAACTATGTAAAATCAACGTTAATGTGAGTGTCCACACAAATTGCATGATAACTAATTGTTAAAGAAAGTTAGTTTCTTCGGAGGAAGATAACTAACCGAAACAAAATCTCATTCGCTTTGTTTCGTTGCTGCAGGCCTTGCCTGAAGCGAGATGCACATTCTACGCAACTCTGTTTTAATGTCAACGCTTATTTCGTTTTATTTTAAAAGTTTTTTTAACTTTCAAACAACTCGTTTTATCACGTTAAGTTAACCAAATCAGCTTGAACTGAATAAGATAACTTATTAAAACAGCTC
>NZ_JACGVE010000011.1:0-309 GCF_014077065.1 Colwellia sp. MB3u-4
GTTGATAGGTTGGGTGTGTAAGGACTGCGAGGTCTTGAGCTAACCAATACTAATTACCCGTGAGGCTTAACCATACAACACCCAAGTGGTTTTAAGTTGTGTGTAGTTTGACATAGTAGTATTGCGTAGGAATATGCAACATCACGTACATGAGTGATGAATAAGAGAAACAAAGAACAAAAACGTATTTATAAAAAGTAGAGCAGCGATGCTTTATTGACACAGCTTTCAAGATTGTACCCTTTTTGTCTAGCGACAATAGCGACATGGCCCCACCTGATCCCATTCCGAACTCAGAAGTGAAACGTG
>NZ_JACGVE010000012.1:0-255 GCF_014077065.1 Colwellia sp. MB3u-4
TTAAGTTGTGTGCTGTTTGACATAGTAGTATTGCGTAGGAATATGCAACATCACGTACATGAGTGATGAATAAGAGAAACAAAGAACACAAATGTATTTATAAAAAGTAGAGCAGCGATGCTTTACTGACACAGCTTTTTAGATTGTACCCTTTTTGTCTAGCGACAATAGCGACATGGCCCCACCTGATCCCATTCCGAACTCAGAAGTGAAACGTGTTAGCGCCGATGGTAGTGTGGGAGTTCCCATGTGAGA
>NZ_JACGVE010000013.1:0-268 GCF_014077065.1 Colwellia sp. MB3u-4
GGTCCTCCTCGGAAACGTAATCAACCCGGTAGTTTATTCACTTTTAGTTTATCTACTAGTAATAAATTACCACTCTTATTCAAGACACACTTTGTGTGCGTGAAAATGTCAGACTTTACAATTGCTGTGGATTAGTCTCCACGGTGTACTAGCTAGCTTCTTTTGAAACTACTTGGGGTTGTATGGTTAAGTGACTAAGCGTATGTGGTGGATGCCTTGGCAGTTAGAGGCGATGAAGGACGTGTTAATCTGCGAAAAGCTTTGGTGA
>NZ_JACGVE010000014.1:0-530 GCF_014077065.1 Colwellia sp. MB3u-4
CAAACACGCTAGCTTCGGACGTAAAATCTTGAAAGAGAGATAGGTCTGTAGCTCAGCTGGTTAGAGCGCACCCCTGATAAGGGTGAGGTCGGCAGTTCAAGTCTGCCCAGACCTACCAATTTACGCCACTTGCTGCGTTGGAATGATACTCGTGTAGAAAACCTACACTTCGCATCCTTCCGCCTTGCAAATGACGTAAATCTGCGTTTCGTTTTAGCTTAAAGTGTGTTTCCCATTGCGGGGCTATAGCTCAGCTGGGAGAGCGCCTGCCTTGCACGCAGGAGGTCAGCAGTTCGATCCTGCTTAGCTCCACCACTTCTTCACTAAAGAAAGAGACCAAACTTAAACTATCAAAAGTTGATAAGTTAAGTTTGGTTTTTTAAACCAAGTCCTCACCGAATGTGCGTGAAAGACTAATTCTTTAACAATCTGGAAAGCTGATATAAATACCGGTATTTATATGATGAACACGGTGTCGCGCTGTTGTTTGTAAATTATAAATACCAAGCTGTTGTTAATAGGAATATCGC
>NZ_JACGVE010000015.1:0-332 GCF_014077065.1 Colwellia sp. MB3u-4
AACTCCCACACTACCATCGGCGCTAACACGTTTCACTTCTGAGTTCGGAATGGGATCAGGTGGGGCCATGTCGCTATTGTCGCTAGACAAAAAGGGTACAATCTAAAAAGCTGTATCAGTGAGACATGTCTCAGTGATATATAAATACGTTTTGTGTTCTTATTTCTCTTATTCATCACTCATGTACGTGATGTTGCATATTCCTATGCAATACTACTATGTCAAACTACACACAACTTAAAACCACTTGGGTGTTGTATGGTTAAGCCTCACGGGTAATTAGTATTGGTTAGCTCAAGACCTCGCAGTCCTTACACACCCAACCTATCAAC
>NZ_JACGVE010000016.1:0-504 GCF_014077065.1 Colwellia sp. MB3u-4
GAGCTGTTTTAATAAGTTATCTTATTCAGTTCAAGCTGATTTGGTTAACTTAACGTGATAAAACGAGTTGTTTGAAAGTTAAAAAAACTTTTAAAATAAAACGAAATAAGCGTTGACATTAAAACCCAGGTGCGTAGAATACGCATCTCGCTTCAGGCAAGGCTTGCAGCAACGAAACAAAGCGAATGAGATTTTGTTTCGGTTAGTTATCTTACTTAGAAGAAACTAACTTTCTTTAACAATTAGTTATCATGCAATTTGTGTGGACACTCACATTAACGTTGATTTTACATAGTTATCCTCGGATAACAAAAAAACAGCTTAATATGATGTCACACAAAAATAAGTATCATTTAGAATTTCCTTTTTAAGGAATGAATAAATAATACGTTTTATGTAGTTACTTTATCCTTAGTCGGAATAGAGTAACACGACAGAATTCATTGAGCAGATGTCTTTTCTTGGTTCACTTCGGTGAGTTAAGGTGAGCATCACAAACGATTT
>NZ_JACGVE010000017.1:0-340 GCF_014077065.1 Colwellia sp. MB3u-4
AACCTGTATTTGGCAATATTACCGTCAATAAAGGCATGAATAAATTCACGTTGCGCGGACAAGAAAAAGTGAATACTCAATGGCAACTGTATTGCCTTGTTCATAACATTGAGAAGTTAAGAAGTAGCCTGCATTAGGACTTGAAATCCCATCATCACACCATTAAAACCGTCTAAAAACATAGAGTAAGAAAGACATTCCCCATTATTTAATATTTAACAATGCAAAAATTAAAATCGCCAAAAACGTAAACGTTTTTGATTGTTAAAAGAAAATAATCCAGTTAGAGTATTTTGATTAAATAATTATAATAAAAACGAGTAATTCTACAGGCTCGTTA
>NZ_JACGVE010000018.1:0-290 GCF_014077065.1 Colwellia sp. MB3u-4
TAGCGCCGATGGTAGTGTGGGAGTTCCCATGTGAGAGTAGGACATTGCTAGGCTTTTATTTAGAGAGACCCGTAGCTGATGCTACGGGTTTTTTGCTTTCTGGGATTTGATAAATAAAGCTTGAGTTATACCAATTTGATTAATTAACTTCCCACTTTTATCCAGTCTCTAGAGCAAAGATCTATCACCCTAGATGCATCTGAAACAAAAATATTCCAGGCTCGACTACATTCATTAACAATATCTTCATATCCACTAAAACATCTGTTCGCTAATTCATTTTGCCTCAG
>NZ_JACGVE010000019.1:0-440 GCF_014077065.1 Colwellia sp. MB3u-4
AAGCTGTAAGCAGCATCTTCAACCGCAGTTGTGGCTGGCGTACCAGAAATTACTGGGGCATCGTTAGTATTTACTACCGTAATAGTAAATGCGGTTAAGCTCACTGTTGCATTCGCAGCATCGGTCACACTAATGATAATACCACTAGTTATACCAACATCCGCATTAGTCGGTGTGCCCGTTAAGCCACCTGTTGAAGTACTAAACGTTGCCCAGGTAGGTTTAATATTAATACTAAAAGTTTGGGTATCCCCTGCATCAACATCAGAAACTGTTGGGATAAAGCTATAACTACTGTCTTCAGCTACCGTTGTTGCTGGCGTACCTGTTATTACCGGCGCATCGTTGGTGTTTGACACTGTGATAGTAAAGGCCGCTAAGCTTACTGTTGCATTCGCAGCATCGGCAACACTGATGATAATACCTGAGGTGGTACCTAT
>NZ_JACGVE010000020.1:0-502 GCF_014077065.1 Colwellia sp. MB3u-4
TTGCTGAAACAGCTGCTTCTATTAGTGGTACGCCAAGTGCTGGTGCTAACTCGTCTAGCAATGCAGGTAGCCTGGCAAACTAATGAGACATCGCTTATAGGCGGGGCTTCCCATAGTGTAGCTCCTGTCTTAAGCGTCTACTTTTAAGCAATTAATGAGGTGATACATGAAAGGTAAATTAACAGGTAGTGCTACTGGTGCCATGCTCCTTTTCACTGTATCAGGCATGTTGGCCTCAGCGCTTGGTATTCGTCAGTATGACAAATTGAGTACTGACATGGCTTGGATCATCAGTACTGACATGTCTGCTGGTCAAGTGATTACGCCGGAGCTTCTTAAACAAAAACGTATAGATCAGAGCGCAATTGAAGGCACAATTCAAAATCCCCGTCAGTTGATGGGCAAAACCTTACAAGTGAATAAGACTGTGGGTAGTGCAGTATTTGCTCGTGATTTAAAGCAAGCAGACAAAAAATCTTTGTCTCATGCTATCCCACCAGGC
>NZ_JACGVE010000021.1:0-5833 GCF_014077065.1 Colwellia sp. MB3u-4
TGCAATTTCTGCAATTTCTGCAATTTCTGTAGTTTCTGCTTTTTCTGTGTTTTTAAGTAGAGTAATCCTATATTATTAGTTCAATATATGCAATTCACAAAAGTAGTGTTTTCATGCAATGAGAACGTTTGTGTATAAATAATAAAATAACCTGAAAGGTCACCAATATGAATAGCAAACACATTTTTCTATCGTCAGTAATAAGTTTACTGCTCAACTCACCTTTAGTGATGGCAACTAATCAGGTTGAAAAAACAAACACAGAGAATGCGACTACTCTAATCGCTAATGAAAACTTTAGTGGTACTTATATTGGTTTTACTAACCCCAAAAACGTCTTTGCCTCTACGTTAACCATAGTAGGCCCTAATGGCTTTTCTGTCAGTGAATCGGTTGATATTGAGATTCCCGCCATTGAATTATCCGCTTTTGGTGAATTAACTGATGGTTTGTATACCTATCAGTTAACAGCAGCCCTTTCCGATGAGTTTGTTGTGGCAACTCATCAACCTTTGAATAATGGCCGAGGTGAAAATGAACGTAAGCAGTTACATAAAGCGATTAAACAAAGTGGCCATTTTTATATTGAATCAGGTGAAATTAAAAATTTTGCTACTCAGACCCATTCAGTTGAATAATAAATTAGCTAATCAAGAGATATAATATGAAAAATAGAAAAATTAGATTAGTGAAAGCGCCCATTATTGCACTCATCAGTGTTGCCGGATTTAGTAGCTTTTCAGCACTAGCTGATCAACAAATACAAGACGATTTAGTTGTTACTGGTAGTATTTGTACTGGATTTGATTGCGTCAATAACGAAAGTTTTGGTTTTGACACCCTAAGGCTCAAAGAAAATAATCTCCGGATAAAGTTTATAGATACCAGTTCCTCTAGTGCATTTCCGACTACTGATTGGCAAATCACTGTTAACGACTCCGCCAACGGTGGACTTAATAGATTCAGTATTGACGATATTGATAGCGGCAAAACCCCATTTACTATTTTAGCTAGTGCACCATCAAACAGCATATATGTCGCTAGTAGTGGTAATTTAGGATTAGGCACAGCAGCGCCAATTGTTGACTTGCATGTGCGCGATTCTAACACGCCAGCTATTCGCTTAGAGCAGGATTCTAGTAGTGGTTGGAGTCCGCAAACTTGGGATCTTGGCGGTAATGAAACAAGCTTTTTCATTCGTGACGTAACTAATGGTGGGAGATTACCCTTTAGAATCAGACCGAATGCACCTTCTAACAGTCTTTATATCGCAGCTGATGGTGGCATCGGTTTTCAAACCAGCACACCAGATGGTCTGTTAGATATTGCACACCCTAGCAATGTCAATAACCATGCATTTTTAGTCAGCCCTTTAGGCGATGTTGGTATTAATATTGACAATGGATTTGTGCCTAATGGCTTATTTGATATTCAAACAACTGGCGGTTTATCTCAGTTTATGGTCAACACGAACGGTAATATCGGTTTTCAAACCAGCACACCAGATGGTCTGTTAGATATTGCACACCCCAGCAATGCCAATAACCATGCATTTTTAGTGAGCCCTTCAGGCGATGTCGGTATTAATATTGACGATGGACAAGTGCCTAATGGCTTATTTGATATTCAAACAACTGCCGGTTCCTCTCTGTTTACGGTTAACACTGACGGCACAATCGGTGTTGGTGTTCAAAGTGTTAACGCCTCAAATGTACTTGAGTTTGCCAACGGTGCACACTTGACAACAGGTGGGGTATGGACCAATGCATCAAGCCGTAATTTAAAAAATAATATTACTGATATTAGTGCCGAGGTTGCACTTAATACTATTAAAGCGCTTAAACCTGTTACTTTTACCTACAAAATTGAGCCTACTGAAAGTTACGCTGGTTTTATTGCCGAAGATGTACCTGAAATAGTTGCCACTAATGATCGTAAAAGTCTAGCGGCAATGGATTTTGTTGCGGTACTCACCAAACTGGTGCAAGAACAACAAAAAGCAATAGAAAATTTGCAGCGCCGTGTTGAACAATTAGAGCAAAGTAAAAACATGCAATAACTGCTGAGTGCACGAGTTAATTATTTTTTAAACATGTAGTTAACTCATTACCTATATAAGTGATTAGTGCACTTTTATCTCTCGTTAAAAATGGCTAATTCTCTTTTTATTATCTTAGCCGTGTGTTTGCAGGCGCCAAGTAAAAGTCAAACGCAGGGCTTGTTTTGTTGTGCTTCGCTTAAAATTCCCAAAAGAGTATTATTAAATGAATAAAAAAATGTCTTTTATACCTAGCTTCTTCAAAGCCTTAGCGCTTGTGGTTTGCCTAATGTGGAACTTTTTAAGCCATGCTGTGCCCTTGAACACACCAGTATTTAGTGTTAGCTTTTCCCCAACAACGATAGGTCCTGGTAGTGTCTCAACTATGACCTATACCATTGACAACTCGGCGCAGGCAACCGGTGTTAGTGGACTCACCTTTACCAACACACTCCCTGCCGGTATGACCATCGCTTCACCTGCTGTTGCACTCAATACTTGTCTTAACGGTAGCTATGTTTCAACACCAGGGAGTAATGTGACCTCCTTTAGTGATTACCGTTTGGGTGCAGGTGCAAGCTGTAGTTTTCAAGTCGATGTTACTAGCACCACTGCAGGTTCTCATACTAATACCACTGACGCACTAAGCACTAGCGCTGGCAGTGCGGGTACGAGCTCAGCTATATTAACAGTTGACGATAATCGTCCCGGTTTTAGTATGGCTTTTTCACCGGCTACAATTACCCCAGGCGCGGTTAGTTCCTTAACTTATACCATAGATAATAGTGCTAATAGCTCAAATGCTTTTGCGCTAAGGTTTACCAATAGCTTGCCAACTGGACTTACTTTTTCTGAGCAGCCTAATATTTCTAATAGCTGCTCAGCAACCGTGGTTGCAGAGCCAAGGTCTTCCTCGTTAAGCAGCTTATTGCCGCTTGTCACTGCAGGTTCAACCTGTACTGTTTCAGTAGATGTAACCGCACCTTCTGCTGGCATTTATCAAACTAAAAGTATTGATTTATCACAAAATGGCAGAAATCCCAGTGGTCAGGCTAGTGCTGAACTAACAGTGGGTAGTTCATTTATGTTTATGACCTTTCCAAACGCTAGTGCCCCAGGTACAAATGTTGACCTTACCTATACTATTAATAATTTAGATAGAGTTAATGCCGCTGAAAACATCAGTTTTACCAATGATCTTAATGCGACATTAAGTGGTTTAACAGCGACAGCACTGCCGTCTGACGGTTTTTGTGGCGTTGGCTCTAGCCTAACAATACCAAGCCCAATTTTAGACATTAACGGCCGCAGCACAGGTCTAAGTCCGATTACTGTTACGGGTGCTAATTTGTCAGCTGAAGCTTCGTGTACATTTAAGATCAGCGTGTTGATACCTACAAGTGCTGCTGCGGGAAATTATACTAATACCACAAGTGTTATTAACTTAACTTTAGGTTCGGCCACTACTAAAGCCGCGTCCACTAATACACTGATAATTAAAAAGGCACCGCAAGTTAGTATGTCTTTTCTCAATAATGCTGTTAATAGCGGTGAAAACCTGACCTTGCGTTATGTGGTTACTAATACCGATCCGACGAATAGCGTTACTAATTTAGGGTTTACTATGCCTATAGATTCTATAGTTTCTGGTATGGTGACGAATACATTACCTACTGCAAATACCTGTGGCGTTGGCAGCACCTTCTCTGAAATTGATGACGGTTCTACGAGGTATTTCAAATTTGCTGATGGCACAATACCTGCTGGGGGCAACTGTACTTTTGATCTTGTGCTTACTTTACCTGCAGACAATTCTTCGGCTAATTATCTGCTCACTACTTCAACTATTGTTGGGACTGTTAATGGTGAAACTGTTTATGGTAATCAAGCTCAGGAGACTTTAGTGGTTATGAGTGCTGCTAAATTGTCCTTGGCAATTGTTGAAGAACAAATAGCACCAGGGGGGCAAGTGACCCTAGAGTTTACGCTTGATTACAGTGAAAGTGCTATCGCAGATGTTTCCAACCTTGCCTTTACGGTTGATTTGAATACTGTTTTGAGTGGCCTGACTGCAGTATCAACACCTTCCGGTGACGTTTGTGGTGCTGGCTCAACTATTAGTGGCAGCTCAATACTCACATTTTCTAGTGGCTCTTTATCGAGTGCTAGCCAATGTACTTTTTCTGTTACACTGTTAGTACCTAATAATGCAACTCCTAGCACTATTACGTTAACCAGCTCAGCAGTAACAGGAAGTACAGGTGGGCAAGCAGTTAACAGCGCTGCAGCCTCTGATACTCTTGTGATCAGTGCCTTGCATTTAACTAAGTCTTTTAGTCCTGACGTTGTTTTAGCAGGTGATATTATTTCGCTGACTTATACGCTTACCAACAGCTCTGCAGATGCTACACTGATTAGTTTTACTGATCCAATGAGTTCAGTGATTAACTCATTTCAGGCGATCACTCTACCTACCGATCCTTGTGGTGTCGGGTCAAGTATCACAGTTACAACGTCTAGAGGTATAACGTCTTTAACTTTTGCAGGAGGAAATTTAAAATCGGGAGAATCCTGTACCTTTATTGTTGATCTTCAAGTACCAGCTGGTGCGGCAGATGGAGTATACAACAGTGTAACTAGCAATGTTAATGGTACTGTTAATGGCAGTAACACAATTAGTGTTGCTGCAACGGCTACATTGGAAGTTCAATCGTTAACCGCATTGCTTACAAGCACTGCAGGCAATCCAACAGCCATTAGCCCCATACTTGTTAATATTAATTTTAGCCGCGACGTAGTCAACTTTACAGTTAATGACTTAGTTGTTAATAATGGTACCTTAGCTAACTTTAGTGGTTCAGGTAATAGCTATCAGGTCGATCTTACCCCCTCAAGTAACGGTGAGGTGACGGTAGACTTACCCGCTAATAGCGTTGATGATCTGGTAGATAACAGCCTTGCAAACTCTTCGTCTAACCAGTTATCGCTTGTGTATAACAACAATGCCTTTATTTCTGCGTTAGTTCCAGCAGCTAATATACAAGTGCAAGGTAGCAGCTTCAATATCTCTGGGACTAGTCCGACCGAGGGCATGGTGATCTACCTTTACAGCGACAATAACAATGATGGTGTTGCTGATAATAATACGGCGTTAGCGTCTACATCTGTTAATGGAGGTAGTTGGACATTAGATGCTCCAGTTACGCTCGGCAATGCGAATAATTTTTTAGTGGGCAATCAAACAACACGGGCCATAGAAGTTATCGATATACCGACGATTACAGAGATAACAAATTTTGCACCAGTTATCAGTGGTTCGCCGGGCAATGTTGCAGTAGAAGATTCAGTGTATACTTTTACGCCAACGGTCACAGATACAAATAGCAGTGATACCCAAACCTTTAGTATTAACATTAAACCTAGCTGGGCAACGTTTAGCACGACAACAGGCGCCTTAACGGGCACACCGACTAATGCGGATGTTGGTACCACCTCAGGTATTGTCATCAGTGTTGCCGATAGTGCGAATACATCAGACAGCTTAGCGGCCTTTAATCTGACCGTTTCAAACACCAACGATGCGCCGGTAATAACAGGTACGCCAGCCACAACGGTGGCTGAAGATATTGCCTACAGCTTTACTCCTATAGTTTCTGATGTTGATGCAGGTGATACCCAAAGCTTTAGTATTAACATTAAACCTAGCTGGGCAACGTTTAGCACAATAACCGGTAGCTTAACGGGCACACCGACTAATGATGATATTGGTACCACCTCAGGTATTGTCATCAGTGT
>NZ_JACGVE010000022.1:0-494 GCF_014077065.1 Colwellia sp. MB3u-4
AACTTAAACTATCAAAAGTTGATAAGTTAAGTTTGGTTTTTTAAACCAAGTCCTCACCGAATGCGTGTGAAAGACTAATTCTTTAACAATCTGGAAAGCTGATATAAATACCGGTATTTATATGACAAACACGGTGTCGCGCTGTTGTTTGTAAATTATAAATACCAAGCTGTTATTAATAGGAATATCGCCTGTTAATGATGGTGATTACGGATTCTCCTCGAAGACGTAATCAACCCGGTAATAAGTTTACTTTTACGAGTTAAATTTGTTACCACTCTTATTCAAGACACACTTTGTGTGCGTGAAAATGTCAGACTTTACAATTGCTGTGGATTAGTCTCCACGGTGTACTAGCTAGCTTCTTCGGAAACTACTTGGGGTTGTATGGTTAAGTGACTAAGCGTATGTGGTGGATGCCTTGGCAGTTAGAGGCGATGAAGGACGTGTTAATCTGCGAAAAGCTTTGGTGAGGTGATAAAAACCGTTATAGC
>NZ_JACGVE010000023.1:0-1774 GCF_014077065.1 Colwellia sp. MB3u-4
TAGCCCAGCCTGTGTGAAAACTAATTATTGTAAGTTTTCATTATTGAGGGTTTATATCAGCTCTTTATAAGGCTTCGCGTAGCGAAGCCGATATTTATGAATATCCATGCTTTATATTTTTTATTCGTTCAAAATTGCTGATGTTGGCTCCTATTTGAAACATATTTGGGTCTTTTAAGGAAAGAGTTACCTCTTACGGCAACATCACTTCCTTCATCAACTTTTCTATTCCAAATATATTGAGCATTCTTTTTAAATTATACGCCAATACATGCAGGTTCAATTCTGTACTGACATTTTTAAACCCTCTTGTTAAAAGGTGCGTGGCTCCTGCCCACAACTTAATCGTACCAAAGGGATGTTCAACCGTTTGTTTTCGTTGAAGCATCGCATTAGGCGTTGCTTCGAGCAAGGCTTCCATTTTTTCCATATCAGCTTCATGGTTCCAACGTCTCATTCTTCTTGGGTCTTTTTTAGAACGGGTACATTGGCTTCGGATAGTACAATTTTTACAAGCCATACCATTGAAGTAAATTTTGATATCTAACCCTCCTTCTATCGCATTGAATCGATGTTGAAGCTCATTGCCCGCGGGGCAAATATAAACATCATTATCTTGATTGTATTGAAACAGTGACTTGTTAAAAATCCCCTTCTTTTCTGAGCCTGATGTATCGGTTTTAGGTACAAGAGTCGATACACCTAAATCTTGAGTATCTTTAATATCTTGTCGGCTGTAATAACCTTTATCTGCCAATATCGTCGTAACACTTTTCCCTAACGCTTTAAGTGTCTGTTTGGTCATGTTGCACAACTGGCCTCTATCGGTTGTATTGGTGACTTCGTGAGCAACAATTAAATGATGTTTCGTATCGACAGCGCTTTGTATGTTATAGCAAACCGCTCGTGCCATACCCTGTGTTTTCATCAAGCGACTATCTGGATCGACCATTGATATTTGTTTATCAGGATGATTATTTACGGCTAACTCCATCTCTTTTAGTTCGACGAGATGTTGTTTTAGGAAATCTAACTTAGATTCAATATTAGCAATGTTATTTGGTGAGTTCTCTTGTGAATCTGATTGTTCAAGTTGCTGAAAATATTTATTAATATGTTTTTCTACTCGCTCAATATGTGACTTTATTTTACTCGGTGTGTAGTTTTTATCTTTGTTGTTTGACGCCTTAAATTTACTACCATCAATGGCAACGGTCGCTTCACTAAACATATTGAATTTATGGCACATTTGAACGAACGTTTTACAGGCGTTTTTAATTCCAAGATGGTTATCTTTTCTAAAGTCAGCGATTGTTTTAAAGTCTGGTGATAAACGCTCCGTGAGCCACATAAGTTCAACATTACGTTGTGTTTCTCGCTCTAGACAGCGTGATGACTGAATTCGGTTTAAATAACCATAGATATAAATTTTGAGTAATATGGCTGGATGATAACCAGGTCGGCCAGTTGCTTTAGATTGAACACCTTTGAAACCAAGGTTTTCTAAATCTAACCCCTCGACAAATACATCAATTACTCTAACAGGATTTTCTTTAGCGACAAAATCTTCAAGCATTTCTGGAAAGAGGGTTGCTTGGGAGCGAGATAAACCTTTAATATGACGTGACATATAGCCAACATATAATCAATTAACCTAATGAATATTATAGCAAATATAGAGTGATTTATTATCTTGTTTTGAGATTGATTGATCATAAGTATTCGGTGCTTATTCGAAAAAGTGATCAAAACGTTTTCACACAGGCTGAGCCAT
>NZ_JACGVE010000024.1:0-1181 GCF_014077065.1 Colwellia sp. MB3u-4
GAACAACAGCTCTCTCAGTTAAGCCAGTACATTCATGATAATAGTATTAAACCCAAAGGCGGAAGACTTAAAGCACAAACACTTGTTACTTATATTACGCAAGAATTTAAAGTCGACTATTCAATTGATAATATTTATCGGCTTTTACATCAGCTAGGCTTCTCGTGGATAACGAGTCGGTCAAGGCACCCGAAGCAATCAGATGAAGTACAAGAAGCTTTTAAAAAAATTCGAAATGGAAATGATCCTTACGATCCCGTGGAATGTCAGCCTTAAAAATGTAGATGTGTGGTTTCAAGATGAAGCACGCTTTGGCCAGCAGAATATAACGACAAGGCTCTGGGCAACAAAAGGAACAAGACCAAGAGCGGTCAACAGCAGTTTGAGTATGCTTATCTTTTTGGTGCTGTTTGCCCTGCAACAGGAGATACCGAGGCATTAATAGCGCCAATCATGAATATGGATGTGATGGAAAAACACTTATCATTGATCTCCCAAAAAGTGCCCAAAGGAAGACACGCCGTGATAGTTGTGGATGGTGCGGCTTGGCATCAAGTCCATTTAACCGAAAAATTTGATAACTTATCAATCATAAAGTTACCCCCTTATTCACCTGAGCTAAATCCTATTGAGCAAGTGTGGCAATGGCTGAGGCAAAATGAATTAGCGAACAGATGTTTTAGTGGATATGAAGATATTGTTAATGAATGTAGTCGAGCCTGGAATATTTTTGTTTCAGATGCATCTAGGGTGATAGAGCTTTGCTCTAGAGATTGGATAAAAGTGGGAAGTTAATTAATAAAATTGGTATAAGTTAAGCTTTAAACCATAAAAAGCAAAAAACCCGTAGTGTTAGCTACGGGTTTTTGACGTACATAGATGCACTAATGCGTTGGATGCAGGATGCACAAGCACGCTCTCACATAAAAAAGAATACCTGCACGCTATTTACCAACGACGCTAATACCTTTCACTGCTTACGCTTAATGGGCAAAGTAGCGGCGCCATCTCAAGCTTTATTTATTAAATGCCAGAAAGCAAAAAACCCGTAGCGTTAGCTACGGGTTTCTCTAAATAGAAGCCTAGCAATGTCCTACTCTCACATGGGAACTCCCACACTACCATCGGCGCTAACACGTTTCACTTCTGAGTTCGGAATGGGATCAGGTGGGGCCATGTCG
>NZ_JACGVE010000025.1:0-13446 GCF_014077065.1 Colwellia sp. MB3u-4
ATAAAAATAAAAATAAAAATAAAAATAAGGATAAAGCGTAATTTACGTTGATAACATTAGTTCAGCATTGGTTTGAAAGCATTGTTGACACAAAATATAAAATAACTACCTATGATAATTACAGAAGTACTTCATATAAATGGGTTAAAAATACGCCCAAGAAGGCTAATACCTTAAGTGAAAACTTGGTTAAAAAGCACTTCAATATTACTTTTGATGGATGCGGCATTGGGTAGCACAGAGTATTTTAGCCAAAGATCCAAACAACTACCGAAAGGCCGGTACCGCGCTAATGGATATGATTGCAATAATTATGGCCATTTATGGTAATAACTAACACTCACCCAATGAATCTGAACTAGATGATTTTTTGAATTTACTCTCTAATTTACATGAAGATATATAATTGTATTAATTTGTAATGCATTGATAGAAAACAACAATGTGGATAAGCTTTGTGTCACAATGGAACAATAAAAATACCTACGCGAAAGGAACCCGCGCTTGCCTCCTCAATTTTATAATGAAAATGCCAATAAGCTAGCCCAGCAATACCTGTCAAAATCATTTGATGAGGTACATCAAAGCTGGTCGCAACTTTTGCCATCCGTTATAAAAAATGCTCATGCGCGTATTCTTGATATTGGCGCAGGCTCTGGTCGTGATGCTAAACATATAGCGCAACTTGCCGCACAAACTCACGGCACAGAAAACAAGGTTCAAATAGTGGCTGTTGAACCTGCCAACCTATTGGCTGAACTTGGTGCACGGCAAACCACAGGGCTAAACGTAAAGTGGCTGACAGATTCATTACCCGCATTAAGCGTTATCACCAAGCAAGAAGTCAGCTTTGATTTAATTCTATTAAGCGCGGTTTGGATGCATATCCCGGTAAGTGATCGTGCTCGCTCAATACGTAAATTAGCTAATTTACTTAAACCCGGAGGCAAACTGGTTATTTCTCTCAGGCACGGGCAAACCATTGAGGATCGCAATGAACGTAAAATGCATACCGTGTGTGTTGACGAACTTAAACAACTCGCGAGCGATGTTGGGCTATTTACTAAACTAGAAACACAAAAAGAATCAGACAAACTCGGCCGTGATCACGTTTCATGGCAAACCCTAGTATTGCAAATGCCAGACGATGGCACAGGTGCTTTTCCTTTTATTCGCCATGTCGCACTAAACGATGGTAAATCTGCCACCCATAAACTGGCGTTACTTAGAGTTTTATTAAGAATTGCTGATGGTCATGCAGGCGCCGTGCTAAGGCGAGAGCCCTCACCATTTGGCGATCGTGTTATTTTACCGGTAGGCTTAGTCGCGCTGTATTGGTGTCATCAGTACAAAGACTTAATTGATAGTCACAATATATTTCAAACACCGAATAAAAACCCCAACATGGGGTTTATGAAAGCGAATGGCTGGCAGAAATTAACCCATCGCAGCGCGTCAGATTATCGTATTGGCAATCTATTTACCGGTGACGATGCTATCGCTCTACATAAAACACTTTCTGCGGCAGTCAGTAATATTAAAACGATGCCATGTCGTTATATCACCTTCCCTAATAGAGAAGCTAATAGAGAGACCAATAGTGATAACACCGTATTTGAAGTGGCCAGCAAAACCGTAAAAGCCAAAGACAGCATATTTCTTGATTTACAAACCCTTGAACAGTGGGGCGAGTTTTCACTGCCTGAATCAACTTGGTTAGCGTTTAATCGCTACGCCTGTTGGATTGAACCTGTACTAGTTAATGAATGGGTAAAAACCATGGCAAGTTATGCCGGTAATGCACAATATAAAGCGCCTGAAAATCAATATAAATTAGCCCAAGCGCTAAATTGGGAAGAACCTAAACGCACCACTGTTGAGGTACGTAAACGTTTTGAACTCATACAAAACGTATTGCCAAAAGACGAAAAAATACACTGCGTGTGGTCGGCTAAATCATTAAAACAAAAATACGATATTGATCACAGCATGCCTTTTGCTCGCTGGCCGAATAACGATTTATGGAATTTACTGCCAACCGATAGCCAAGTGAACAATCAAAAAAACGATAGATTGCCAACCGAGCAGAAATTAAAAGCGGCTAAAGAAAGAATTCAACATTGGTGGCAAGTTGCTTGGCTAGAACCAGAAGATCAGATTCAGAAACGTTTTTTCGCTGAGGCTAATATTGCCTTGCCGGGATTAAGTTCAGATAACTCGTCAGTAGATGATTTGTTTGAAGCCTTGATGATGCAACGAGGGCGCTTGAAAGAGATGCAGCAATTGAGAGAGTGGTGAATGTTTCAATTTACTCTGTCCTCATTTATTCTTTAACTAGCATGTCTCTTCGGTGCATTGCTGACACTACAGCTAAAAATATTACCTTATATTTTTTAATGAATTAACTACTACCGTAAACGATGTAATGCCCTTTTATATGGAAGTCAGTATGATTTTTTGAGGTGTGTTATTAATACGTCTTAGTAACACACCCTAATATACATGTTATTTAGCATTGGTAGTTTATAACACATTGAAATCATTAGGTGTTTATGTTAATTTAATGTTACCTATGGTGGTTGTTGGAGTACTGCTTTTTATATAGGTGACGTTGAGGGATATATTTTCAATATTATTGTTGCTACTCATTAAGTTATTATATTGTTGTCTGGTTTTTATGTAGAAAAATCAGATATTTAAGTCCAGAATGGGTTTGATAAATGGCGTGTTAAACGCAACCCAAAAACAAACGGTGATTAGCTAGAACGCTGCTAACAAGACAATCAAACGGACACGCAATAGTTGGCTGCGTTTCGCTACACATTTTAGCCAACTATTACTTAGCCGCTATTGCGGCGTTAGTTTCGTAGCCCACGACTCTAGCGATAATCTAAACTGGGCATGGAGTTTAAAATGAAAAAATTAGTATTAGTATCAGCCTTATTGTTATCTTTTGGTTCAGTACAAGCAGCAGAGTCACCTCGTTGGGATAGCGCATCTATTTCTTATCAATCTGTTGATGTTGAAGGAGATAAGTTAACAGGTTTCGGTATTTCTGGTAGTAAGTTACTCGGAGATGATTTTTTTGTAGTAGGTAGTTATGGAAACGCTTCAGATGATATTAATGTGTTCGGATCAAATGTAGATCTCGACTTCAATACATTATCTATCGGCCTAGGTTATCGCTATGCTATTTCTCAAAATTCTGACTTTTTCGGTGTGGTTTCATACGAAGATGTTGAGGTTGAAGCATCATATCAAGGAAATTCAGAAAGTATGAGTGACAATGGTTATGGCTTAACAGTCGGCGTTCGTTCAATGCTTTCTGCAAAGGTTGAGTTAAGCGGATCTATTCAATATGTGGATATTGCTGATGAAACAGAAACTGCTTTTTCTGTCTCTGCATTATATAACTTTACCGAACAATTCTCAGCTGGTGTTGGTTATAGCAAAGCAGACAATGTTGATAAACTTTCTGTATCAGCTGTTTATTTTTTCTAAGTTAAAGTGAAACTATAAGCTGTTCAAGCGGAAAATTTACAGTTGGCTCGCGCTTTGCGCATTATAGCAAACTGTAAATTTACGGTTAACAGAGCGCTAGGCTTTCTAAAACTCCGCTAGTCTAGCGTATATTCATATAGGAGTTATTTCAAAAGGATTTACCCGTGAAAGATATTTTTGTTTTCGATTCAATGTTAACCCCTAAAATTATCACCTTTATTTATTGGCTTATGCTTCTAGGCTGTTTAGTATCAGGTTTGGGATCAATGTTCACTCAATATGGTGGTGGTTTTTTAGTTGGGTTAGGCATCATTATTTTCGGTGCTATTGGCTCAAGAATTTGGTGTGAACTACTCATTGTTTTATTTAAAATTCACGAAAACCTGCAAAAACTTGCTAACAAATCAGAATAAAAGCCTATAAGTCATTAAAGCAGGACAAAAAACAGTTGGTTTTGCTCCTGCGTCGCTTATTTTAACCAACTATTTTTTGCCTCTTAATGAAGCGTTGAGGCTGTAGAATAACTAATTCAGCCAAAATCACTAAATTTTTGTGTTCCTGTATCGCGCTGTAGACGATTTACTCGATATAGGTAATGTATTTGGTACCCCTATTTTTAGGGGGGATTCATAATAAACGAGTTATTCTACAAGCTCGTTATAACTCAAAATAGAGGTCAATCGTGAAATCGAATAAAAAATCAATCTTGATAAGTCTTTTTATACTTATTTTTTCATTACCTGTTTTGGCTGATATGTTTACTCCAAGCCCATTATGCTCAAAACCCTACAAACCATATGAATTCACTGAACAATATCAAGTTGATAGTTTTAATAATGATGTTCAACGCTATAAAAGGTGCATCCAAGATTTTGTCGATGAGCAAAATAATGCAGTAAGAAAACATGAACAAGCTGCAGACAATGCAATTGATGAGTGGAATAGCTTTTTGAGACTTGAGCTGAATTGAGTTATAACAAGAATTTCAAGCGGGACTGTGAAAAATAGTTGGCTTTTGCTCCATCGTCGCTTATTTTAACCAATAATTATTTGCCTCTTAACGAGGCTGGATGCAATTACAGTGAAGAAGTTTATTCTCATTATTCTAATAATATCAATTTCATTTAGTGGGTATATCGCGTATAAAATTTACGAGGCTTCTGCTCCTTTAAAAGCCATTTACGGTAGTGATTTTAGTTTTAAATTAAGTAGTACTAAAATATATAACTTTCTTCGAGAGCCAATATTAATTTGTGGCACTTTATACGATCCAACAGATCTGGAGCGCGAGTATATTTTATGGGGTAATGGTAAAAAAAGGTGGGTTCATTTAGAGGGAATGCACCCGATGTTTACAAGTATCAAAGGAACATTGTGTAATTAGCAGCACCTAACAATAATTTAAAGCGGGACTGCTAATAGTTTTATCGGTTTCGGTACTCATTTTAGAAAACTATTATCAGTCCCTTAAATGGGCGTTATCGATACAAAACCTAATCCGAAGTGTTAAGTGTATTTAAAAGCTAATGTCAGCTTTGTGGCAAAAGTGAATGTTTTAAATACTAATCCCATTATGTATGAACATCTACGCTCCATTAGCAGGGCATCTATCTAATAATAAGAGCTCCAGAATAATGGCAACTTTTTAATGATATTAAATAAATCAGCCAACCGCCAACTTAGCCGTTTCATGCCACAAATACGCTGGCATGGGATGTTTTAACTTCCACGTAATATTCATTGGCTGACTGCCTTCATATTTAACAAAATCTACTGGGCCAAAATTGACAAAACCCATGGTTCTACCATTTTCATCTTTGCCTTGTTCACGGACAAATAACAGGATGATCTTCTTCGCTTCTTTCTGTTGGATGTAACCTAAACCTCGGCCTGAATTGGGTCGTGCGCTGTTCTGAGTTTGCCAGTGAAACAAAGTCGGGCTAATGGCGTAATCATGGTACATGGTGGTGGCTGAAAATTGTTTTTCACATTTATTCAAGGTAACGAATAACAGCTGGGTATTAGCGTCAGCAATATTTAACACACCTTCTTGACTCGATGACTTTTTAGTAAAGGTACTATCACCAAACGCCACAAGAATATGTTCTTTCGGGTAGCGAACATGCATGTTAAGTGGTGATGAATCGACTACCATATTGTTAACTTTTGGCATAGTAAACTCTCTGACATCAAGTCGTTCAATCAGTATTGAAATAACTTCAGCTAGTTCGCTAAGCAGTGTTGTGTTTCTCAGTGCTAGCAAGCTTTCTGATAAATCATTAAAGCCAAGTTGTTTACCTGTTTTATTCCAAAAATCGTAGTGACACATTAAGGCAAACTGTTGTTGGTGCTGTTGGGCGTTTGTCTCTGTGTGATCACTATTTAATCCTGGTATTGAAAAATCGTTATTGCAAAGCGCTTTAATAAAACGTAAATACGAAATTGATGAACAGTTTAATAATCTATTATTAATAGCTCGATAATAAGCCGCATAAAGTGCTTTATTCTCTAGTGCTATTTCGTTGTTCTTGCTTGCAGCAACTAATACTGACCAACCGCCAAATGTGCCAATTTTGATCTTGTAAATATCTTCTAAGGTAATGCTATCGTTAAGATGTAAAAAGTTAGTTAGTGTTAACGGTAATTTTGTATCATGCTGGAAACTTATTATTAAGCTGAATAGCCTATTTCTGTTTAGTGACGCTTGGCTGATGTTTTTCAAGATCATGGCTTGCGTCTTTTCTTGCAATTCAATGCGGCAACCTAAGGGCAGGTGAGGGAAGCCTTGCTTCACTTCTTTGCCAATGGCCTGATTGGTTTTCCCTACTAATGCTCTAAATTTGCTAGAAAAGTCGTATTCTGGCCGTGAATTACCGACAAAATCTAGAATAGTGCAACATTCTTTATTTTCAGTTAAGCGCAAACCTCGACCAAATTGCTGTAGAAAAATAGTTAAGCTTTCGGTTGGGCGTAAAAATAGCAAGGTATCTAGTTCTGGAATATCGACACCCTCATTAAATATATCAACGACAAATAATACATTTATTTTCTTTGATTTAAGTTGTTGCTGCTGGTGCTCACGTTCACTACTGTTATCACTGGTTAATACACCACAAGCAATCTTATGCAGGGTGAATTTTTGCGCCATAAATTTTGCGTGTTCTTTACTGACGCAAAAGGCGAGGGCGCGCATTTGTGATATGTCGGTAACTACCTCTTGCAAGCTTTGTATAATGCGCAAAACCCTTTGGTCGTTATAGGTATAAAGATGAGTTAATTCGGCAATATCATAACGGCCTTTAGACCACGAAATTTTAGTTAAGTCGGTATCATCATCTATACCAAAGTATTGAAAGGGTGAAAGATGGCGTTGATTTATCGCTTCAGGTAATCGTATTTCTGCGGCAATAACGTTACAAAAATCACTGAGAATATCAGTACCATCATGGCGCTCGGGGGTTGCCGTTAATCCCAAGAGTATTTGTGGACTAAAGTGCTTTAATACCGTGCGATAACTACTCGCTGAAATATGATGAACTTCATCAATAACAATGTAATCAAAGTAATCTTCACTTAAGGCTAACTGTTCCGTTTGACTGTTAAGCTGATTATTTAACGATTGAATAGAGGCAAAGAGGTGCTGATATTTGCTTGGTTTATTATTACCAACCCACAACTCACCAAAAGCACTATTTTTTAATACGCCACGATAGGCACCCAATGCCTGCTTTAGTATTTCTTCTCTGTGGGCAATAAACAAAAACTTTGCTTCGGGGTTTTTAGTATAGAAACGGGCAAAGTCAAAAGCAGAAATAATGGTTTTACCTGTGCCTGTTGCCGCAACCACTAAGTTACGGTAACGATTATGCAAGTTTCGCTCAACCTGTAATTTTTCTAATATGGTTTGCTGATGCGAGTGTGGTTTGATATCAAAATAAAAACTCGGCGTTGCATTATTGAACGTGCCTTTTGCTTCTTGTAGGGCGTTAGTTAATTTTTCACGGCTTGCTGCTTTGCCATCAAAGTGTTCAAAATCAGGTGATTCCCAATAGGTTTCAAAGGTGCTGAGCGATTTTTCAATGATATGCGGTATTTCTTGTGAGGTAATTTTAAGGTTCCATTCTAAGCCACTGGTTAAGGCCGAATGCGATAAATTAGACGAGCCAATATAACCGGTATGAAAGCCGGTATTACGCATGAATAAATACGATTTTGCATGCAGGCGTTCGCGGTTAGTATTGTAACTAAGCTTAACTTCAGTGTTGGGTAATGAGGCTAAAAACTCTACCGCTTTTGCATCGGTAGCACCCATGTATGAGGTGGTGATTATTTTTAATTGTTTACCACTTCGGGCGAAAGACTCTAATTCATTTTTAAATATTCGAATGCCAGTCCATTTGATAAAGGAAACCAGCCAATAAATTTTATCTGACGATTGGATCTCTCTTTTAATTTCAGTCTCTAGTGAAACACCAACGTTACTGCCGCAAAACAACTCACTCTGCGTGAGTCCGGTTATCGGCATAATCGCGACTACGTATTTGGGCAGATCAGCAGCAATGGGGTTTGATTTATCAAATAACGCGGTAAGAATTTTGCCTTGGCTATCAAGTAAATTATCAGTGATTAAGGCTTCATCTTTAATGTGTGTGCTAAGCCACTGAACAATAGTATTGGCGAGATTTATTTGTTCATGAATTCTAGACTCGCCATTGGGCACTGAGTCCATAGCAATTTCAATCAAGCGGGTTAAGAAACGAGATAACCAAGTAGCTGCTTCGCCAGTCTCTAATAACCGCTCACCAACATGGAAAGTTTCTCTATCTAAGTTTTGTTCAACTAATTGCGTAATTAACTGCTCGTAGATACCGGTGGTATTCATGAAAATCCTTTTTATTTTAGGTGCTTACTTGCTGTAGGGTATAGTAAATTAAGAAAGAGATAAATGAGGATTTATATTTTTGATAAAGCAGTCAGTAATCAAGAAAGTATTAAAAAACACCAGCAAAGAAAATTTTAAGCTGTTTTTTAATACTTACCTCTTACTGCCCGCCATAAGTACAGGAAAAACCTTTGAATATAGAGCGCGCTGTATGACGAATTAGAGTAAAGGTTAGCGAGCTATGCTTTAGTGCGTTACCTTATATACTTATATATCAAGAAGAACGGCTAACAGTTTTAATCTGTTAGACGAATAATAAGGTTAGCCGTTAGTTTTTGTGGCTAACTTAAACATCGCAATCAAAAAAGCTAACACATTGAGAACGCCCACTGTTTTTTGCCGCATATAAAGCGGTGTCTGCTTCATGAATAAGTGTTTCGTAATTATTGTTTGATGAACGAGAGCAGGTAAAACCAATACTGGCCGATATAGAAACGGCTATTGAGTTATAATAAACAGGTGTGTCGGAAATAATATGCCTCAGCTTTTCTGCTATATAGGCTGCACCAGTTAAATCGGTACCAGGTAAAAACACACAGAATTCTTCACCGCCATAACGCCCTATAACATCACTTAAACGTAATGATTCAGTACAGCGTATCGCCACTTGCCTCAGTACTTCATCACCACATAAATGGCCGTACTGATCGTTGATTTTTTTAAAAAAGTCCATATCAAACATAATAAGAGAAACTTGGTGTTCATATCTGTTAACTCGACTGACTTCATTTCGGAAACATTTTTCCCAATGAGATCGGTTATACAGTTGTGTTAAACCATCAATACTGTTGATACGCTTTAATTCCATAACGGTATCTTTGAGTTTCATGGTGGCTATTGCGATATCGGTCACATCTTTAATGGTAACGCAAACATACTCAACATTATTATCTTGGCCAAATATGGGCGTAAAACAGCAATTTTGATACATAAAATCAACACCACCGGTTACAGAGCGGCCATGTGGAAACTTAAATAAGTAAGCTCTTTGTTCCCAGCCAGAATAAGACGGGCTCTTCAAAATGAGCACACTTTTAATTTTTCTTTCAAACCATTTTTGAGGTAAGTTAGGAAAACAATCAAAGAGATTTAAATCAACAATATCATCAGAGGTGAACTGACAACGAATAGCCATATAGTCATTCCACAGATGTACAGTGCAATGCTTATCTACAACAAAAACGCCAGTATCAACGCAGTCAATAACATTATTAGTGTAAGAAAATTTATTAGTCATAATATTTACAACTCATCAATAAGCCGGTTTAAAACATTTTGTAAGTATTCAACCGAAGAATCTGGCATCAAAAGCAATAAGTCGCACTGAAATGAATGCTGCTCAACACTGTATTGTATTTTTATAGAAAGCGCATGATCCCATATCAAGTGATCTTTATTGAGTAAATTCTCTATTATGATGGATTGCCCCATTATCGATGGCGGCGTATTAAAAAAACGTTCTGATATTTGTTCCGCAATACCTGACAAACAAGCACCATTGATAATATTTGAAATTTCAAGCAATATTTCCTGCTCAACTTCAAATGTTACTTCCTCATCTAAATCAATTAATTGTGCCAGCTGATCGACGTCGGTGTTGCTGAATATGGTAATGGACTCACCACAAATATTAGGATCTACTACATGAGTATAAAAACCCTGACGGACCACCGATATTTGTTCCGCGGGTATCAATCTTTTTAATGTCGTAATTAAGTTTTTCGCTGAAAAAATTTCAATCGAAGGCACAGATAAAGTAACATATTGCTCAAATAAAACAGAAAGTGATTTGCCTGCCTGCCCCATGCCTATGTTACAAATTTCTTGCAAATAGTCTCGTTGATCTTCAGTAAAATTGAAACTATTTTTCATAGTAATTTATGCTTTTTCAAAACTTCTATTAATGTGTTTGCAGAGATAGGTTTTCTAATAAAATCTAATGCTCCGGCGGCCTCAACTATTTTTTTCGCTTCGTCTTGAATATCTGCAGAAATAACAATTGTATTAATAACCATAGCTTCAGCTTGCATTATTTTTAATACGCTAAAACCATCTAATACTGGCATGGTTAAATCTAGAAATAAAAGATCTATTTTCTCAGTACGAAGCACATCAAGTGCTTCTTGGCCGTTTTTTACGATTTGTGAGTTTGCGGCCCAACCTTCAGGAAGTATTCTTTGGAGTTGTTTTCGTGCCACATTCGAATCATCACAAATTAATATAGAAATTGTCATTTTTATCCTGTTGAGTTAGTAAAGCAAAAGCGCAGAGAGTTATAATAATCCCTAGATTTAACTCAAGGTGCCTTAAGTTAGATATCAATAAAATTAATATACAGATGAAAAATCAATTACTAATTAGTTTGAAGGCATAAATGTAGGACTACCCGCTATAATACCACCCAATGTGGAAAATAGGTGGCTTTATTGGCTTTTAACCCCGCCGAGGAGGCCATTTTTGCAAATCACCGGTCTAAACCGAACTAAAAAAACAAGCAATAGCACCCACACCCTATTAAAAACAGCACGATCCAGCTCAAATTAGTTCATTTATCTCTTGTTTAATCCGCACTAAATAAAAGCGTGTACATGGAGGTGTACAGAATAGATTGTGGTTCTTCAAAGGCTAGTTATAGCGGCTATGTTTCATCATAGTGCCACAAAATACTGGGCTGGTTCATCGTATTATACTGTGTAACTTTTCGCTCTTTTTTTGTTTATATAAATCAAGCGTTCAACCCAGTTTTATCTGTTGTTGTGTAACATTGGGTATCATCGTTTTTTCTATCGTTATAAATAAACGTGTAGCCAGTTGTGACCCACGGAGATGATTTTTTTGTGTCTCAGTTATAAAAAATAACAAGGCAGCAAAGTGGAACTAAGCACCTGAAAAATAAATAAAAAAGAGAATAAAATTAAAGTTTTTATTAAATAAAAAACATCTTAAACGTTTCAATATAATAGCTGACCGAGATAGACTCAGTATTGGTATTTCAGTCCATGTAGATTAATTGTTCAGTATCGTTATAGGTATTATAATAAAGCGACTCCCGCACATTAAGACATCCTGATGTTTTTTTGCCACAAGCATGTGAGAAGATACCAACATTGCGGTAAATGTTGAACGATGGTCTTATCCATCGGTGCAAACAAAGCGCTCCAATCAGTGCGCCATTATTGCTTATAATTAGTATGGATGGCATAGTGAATTTACAGTTAATTTACAGTAAGTTTGATAGTGAATTAGCATCGTTAATTGTTATCAACCCATTGAATAAAAATTTTACCCAGAGAGATAAATGACTATAAACCTGTCTAATAACTACCAAGCACTTGGCACTAGCTTTTCAGAGCAAACATTTCCTGCACCTGTGGCTGCGCCCTCATTATTATTGTGGAACGAAACTTTAGCAAAAACCTTAACTATCCCTTTTAGTCAAAAAGATGATGCTGAACTTATCGCACAATACTTCTCAGGTAATCAATTAATTGAAGGAAGCAAGCCGGTTTCACAAGCGTATTCTGGGCATCAGTTTGGTAACTTTAATCCGCATCTTGGTGATGGTCGTGCACATTTATTAGGTGACATTGCTGATACCGAGGGGCAACGCTGGGATATTCAGCTTAAAGGCTCAGGCGTTAGTTCTTTTTCACGTCAAGGTGATGGTCGTTGTGCGCTTGGCCCAGCGCTGCGCGAATATATGATGAGTGAAGCTATGTTTGCGCTTGGTGTGCCAACTACGCGTTGTTTAGCTGTGGTTACTACCGGTGAAAATGTATATCGCGAACGACCTTATGATGGCGCTGTTGTTACCCGTGTCGCGACAAGCCATATCAGAGTGGGTACTTTTCAATATTTTTCGGCGCGTAACGATACTGACTCGCTTAAAAAGTTGACAAATTATGCCATTAATCGACATTTCCCAGAGTTGCTGGTTGAACAGAAGGTAGCAACAACTTCAAGCCCTGATGATGAAACAACGGCTGATGATATTAGTAGCGAACAAGTGCTTAAATTTTTCTCTGCTGTGTTGTCAAAGCAAATACCTTTAGTACTTTCATGGTTAAGGGTGGGTTTTATTCATGGCGTGATGAATACCGACAATATGACTATTTCAGGAGAAACCATAGATTACGGCCCGTGTGCCATGATGAATGCTTATGATTTAGACACTGTTTTTAGTTCAATTGATCGAAATGGTCGTTATGCTTTTGGTAAACAAATAGGCATTATTCAGTGGAATATGACACGACTAGCCGAAACTTTATTACCCTTAGTGGCTAGCGATGAAGATGATGCAGTAGCGAAAATAGAGCCTTTATTAGCGCAATTTCATCAAGATATTCAGCAAGGTTACTTGACTATGATGGCGGCTAAAATTGGCATTGATGAACCAGAGCAAGGTGACGCCCAGTTGATTAATGATTTACTGGCCATTATGCAAAAACAAAAGTTAGATTACACGCAAACCTTCACCGCTTTAACTAAGGCACTGAACAAAAGTGAAATTGAACAGTCACTAGCCGATATGCTTAATGAATGGTTACCTCGCTGGTATGCTCGAATTGAGCCATTTAAAGCTGCTGCACACAGGTTAATGGTAAGCACTAATCCGGTTGTTATTCCAAGAAATCATCATGTTGAAGCGCTGTTAGCGTCTTGCCAAGAAACTGGTGATTTAACGGCGCTAGATAAATTTTTGGCGGTATTGCGACAACCTTATACAGAAATTACTGATACTAAACACTATCAAGATGCACCTGTTGATGGCGATAACTCTTATCATACCTATTGCGGCACCTGATCTGAGCTATAAGATTTGTATAATGAATAACCAAGAGTAATAACGTCGACAGCCATGGTTAATGTGCTGTTGACGAGGTTAAATTTCATTTAACCTGTTGGACTGAAGTCCAACCTACAAGGGGCCTTCGGGTGACATGTGGCGTTGGGCTTTTTTTTGTGATTATTTTTGTGATTTTTTTATTTTTTTATTTTTTTTG
>NZ_JACGVE010000026.1:0-271 GCF_014077065.1 Colwellia sp. MB3u-4
GCAATTGTAAAGTCTGACATTTTCACGCACACAAAGTGTGTCTTGAATAAGAGTGGTAATTTATTACTAGTAGATAAACTAAAAGTGAATAAACTACCGGGTTGATTACGTTTCCGAGGAGGACCCGTAATCACCATCATTAATAGGCGATATTCCTATTAACAACAGCTTGGTATTTATAATTTACAAACAACAGCGCGACACCGTGTTCATCATATAAATACCGGTATTTATATCAGCTTTCCAGATTGTTAAAGAATTAGTCTTTCAC
>NZ_JACGVE010000027.1:0-535 GCF_014077065.1 Colwellia sp. MB3u-4
GAAAAGCTAGGCACACCTAAAGCTTTTGAAACCGCTAAATTCACCGCTGACAGTGGTTTTCATAGCGAGGATAATCTTGAATACATGGCGACAACCGGGCTAGACAGTTACATGGCGGATACACATTTTAGAAGCCGAAATCCGCTCTTTAAAACCAGTAAAACCTATCATACAGAGCAAGAAAAACGTCGATTAAAATGCAGCAAAGGCAAACCACGATTATTCACTCGAGAGAGCTTTCATTTTGACCCCATAACCAATATCTGTGTTTGTCCTGCGGGTAAAACGTTATGGCGACAAAGGACCATCATCACCACAAAAGATAAACGCTATAGCCGATTCACCGGATATTTAAAAGACTGTCGCACCTGTCCACTACAAAAGCAATGTATGCGAAAACCACCTAAATTGACGGGTCGACAAGTACAATTTTTACTAGGTAAGGGACAAAATATCAGTCATAGCGACCGAATGAAGGTAAAAATAGACAGTCCTATTGGACGACGACAATACAGCAAACGATTAGGGGCAATTG
>NZ_JACGVE010000028.1:0-480 GCF_014077065.1 Colwellia sp. MB3u-4
TAGTCCGTCAACCGTTTAGCCAGTGCTTGACGCGATGAGTTAACACAGATTTGAAACGGGTATTTTTGTTAATCGGCATTTGTGCCGAGCATGGTTAAATTGCATTTAACTTGATGGACTAAAGTCCAACCTACAAAGGCCCAGATAAAATTTACGGGTGATCGCGTAGCGTTTAGCGATTGTTTTGTAGGTCGGACTTTAGTCCGTCAACCGTTTAGCCAGTGCTTAACGTGATGGGTTAACACAGATTTGAAACGGGTATTTTTGTTAATCGGCATTTGTGCCGAGCATGGTTAAATTGCATTTAACTTGATGGACTAAAGTCCAACCTACAAAGGCCCAAATAAAATTTACGGGTGATCGCGTAGCGTTTAGCGATTTTTTTGTAGGTCGGACTTTAGTCCGTCAACCGTTTAGCCAGTGCTTGACGCGATGAGTTAACACAGATTTGAAACGGGTATTTTTGTTAATCGGCATTTG
>NZ_JACGVE010000029.1:0-6248 GCF_014077065.1 Colwellia sp. MB3u-4
TTACCTAAACCTGTTAAGGCACTCGCTTTAGCGACTTTAAAGCTCAGGTTGTCAGGTTGTATAGCGAGTAACTTTTCAACTTGCTGTTCTGCCATTTTGTATTTACCTAAACGAATAAGTAAATTGAAGTTGTTTACTTTTTGTAATGGCGTCATTGAATTTTGTTGTTTGGATTAATTGTTGAATTGATTTTAATTGCTCTTCAATAGCAGGGTGGGATCTTGTGTCCAATGACTTAGCTCCATGGCAGGTTATACTAAGTTGATTAATTATATGTTCATCGTGAATGGTTAAAATGAAAAGCTACCGCGTTATAAAATTTATAAGTAGCATAACTACTGACTAAATTTTATGCTTTTTTTATCAATAAAAAGCCGCTTGATACAGATATCAAACGGCTTTTATTTCGATTTTAATTAGCTTTTAGTTATCATTTAAGACTTAATAAAAGTCGTACGAGAATCTAAAACCAATAGTACGAGGTCTGTTAGAAACCACTTTTGGCGTATTCTGTTGAGTATCAATATATAATATTGCGCTTTCATCAGTTACGTTGTCGATGAAAATTTCAGCTTTCCATTCGTCGTTAGTGATACCAAAGGTTAAGTTAGCCAAAACGTAACTATCTTGGATATAACGACCACCGGCTAAGGTATCCCCGTTACTATCTTGATAATTAACACCTTTATAAACGTCAGCTTCTTTTTCAATACTTAAACCTGAACCTGTGCCATAGATTAAATTAGTGGAGTCTTCTACCATATAAGCATCCATCACCATACCGGCAAGTCTTTCTCCGGTATAACTGATTGAACCGTTAACATAACCTGTCATACCTTGGCCAATTGGATAGAAATACTGGGCTTGTAAATTACCTGAAAACTCAGCTGAATACGGTAATCTACTGCCTTCTGGTGGCGCAATACCATTAAGCTGAGTATTGACTGATGTTAGCTCAGTATCTATCAAACTAAAAGCACCAGAGATGACTAAATTATCCGTTGCTACCCAACTAAAGTCACCATCAATACCTTTAATTTCAGCATCACCGACGTTATCAGTAAATACTAAGAAACTGATATTGGTTGGGTCATATCGTGAGGTTTGCAGATCAGATATTTTTGAATAATAGGCAGTAGCATTGAAGCGTAAGTTTTGATCAAATAAGGTTGATTTAAAACCTAATTCTACGTTATCTAAGCTATCAGTCGTTGAGTACACTGGAATACGGAAACTTTCAAATGCACCTTCTTGGCTTTTAGCCGAACCACCACCAACTCGGTTAGTCACCGGCGGTCTAAAACCTTCTGAGTATGATGCAAATACCATAACATCATCATTAACTTGCCAATCAACTGAAGTTTTGATAATCGTATCATCAATGGTTAACTTGCCGTCACTATCAAGTAAATCAGTTTCTAATTGACCACTGGCGATAGCCGCTTGGATTGATGCTGTTTCAGCCGCTGCTGCCTCTGGAGTCCTACCATCACTGATAAAAAATTCAGTTAATGCTGCATCACTACCGTCACCAAAGGCTTGTAACCTGCCGCTGACATCATCGCCGGTAGTAGCGCCTTTATAAATATCATCAATTTGATACCAACGCGCGCCAAAACTTGCAGTGACTGTGTCGGTAATATCGTACTCAAACTGACCAAATACGGCGATTTGATCTATGGTATGCGTAACATCATTAACAAAACTTACTTCTGAAGGGAAAGGGCCACCATCACTGTTAATGCCATCACTTCCTGCGAGAGTTCTTGCCAAATTAGGAAACTTCTCTGTATTGGCTATTTTGAACTGACCAACAGTTGATAATTCTTGAGAGTCATAAAATACACCTGCCGTGACACGCCAGCGATTTTCAGCCGCAGTGTTGAAACGAAGCTCATGAGTGATACGTGAGGTACTGGTTTCTTCTTTATTAAACTTAGTTGGGTCAAGACATTCTTGTTCTGCTTCAGGAACGCCTGAATAGTTACAAACATAATAAGCAGAAAATGAACCACCATTAGTATAGCCAGTGTAATCAATAGTTGAATTGATATCTCGGTCGAGATACCCGCCAGTATAAACAACGGTAAGTTGCTCAAGTCGGCCTTCTAGTGTCCAAGTGGTTAAACCAAAATCATCATTGTTGTTTTCTGGTGTAAAACGGTTTGTTGATGTCTCACCCTTAAGGTTTGGATCATAAGAAAATACACCTTCGGTATCAAGAGACTGTTGAGTATGTTGAACTAAAAGATCCCAGTCATTATTGATTAAATAAGATAAACCAAAGCGAGCACCGGCATAGCTTGCCGTGTTAAAATTTTCTTCTACTAAAGCAGCATTTTGTGGTGCGGTAACAGAAATATTTTCAGGATTAGTTAATACACCACCAGAAATTCGACTAATAACTTCTGCACTACCGTTATAACCACCTTCACCCGGAACATTGAGCACATTATCTATCCAACCACCTTGGTAGTCGTTGTAAGCAGTAACACGTACGGCCAACGAGTCAGATAAAGACATATTAAAATATGCTTCAACAGAGTTACTCATATCGCCACCTTTGGTGGTACTTGTGCTGGTATCAAAACCTGCAGCAAAACCATCATGGGTTGGCTTGTTAGTAATTATGCGTACGGTACCTGATTGAGAGCTAGCTCCAAAAAGTGTGCCTTGTGGCCCTGGTAAAACTTCTATACGTTCAACATCAGTAGCATAAATATCTAAGTTACGCCCTTGCATGGAAACGGGTTGCTCGTCTAAATAAAAGGCAACAGAAGGTTGTAATGCTTGAACTGATGACAGAGAAATATTGCTTTGCGTAGTTGCCGCACCGCGAATATATATTTCATTTTGTCCAGGGCCAGTGCCCTGAAAAACCACGTTGGGTAAAAATTCTACATATTGATCAAAATTAGAAACGCCAAGTTTTTCTAAACTATCACCTGTTAATGCGGTCACAGTGACGGGCACTTCTTGGATTGATTCAGTTCGCTTGGTTGCAGTAACTTCAATAGTTTCTATTGATGCATTTTGTTTTATTTCTGTTTCTTCGGCATATAAAGTGCCAGACGCCGCTAGTGCTGTTAACACAGCACAATGAAGCTTAGTGAATTTCATATAAATTTTCCCTTGGTGTTTTATCGTTCAACGGCCAAATACGGTTAGCGTTCTAACTATAAATATAGTTAGTACACTAACTATATTTGACATTTGGCGGTATCCTAACAAAATTTCACATTTTATTCAAAATTATCAGGGCAAGATTATAAGCGTATAAAAAACAGACAGTCAGATTTTTTGTGGCATAAACCTTTGCAATTTAGCCCAATAAAGCGCGAATATTCTTATACTTTTGGGGATTTGTATAGTTAGTACACTAACTATATTTGACATTTGGCGATATCCTAACAAAATTTCACATTTTATTCAAAATTATCAGGGCAAGATTATGAGCGTATAAAAAACAGACAGTCACATTTTGTGTGGCATAAACCTTTGCAATGTAGCCAAATAAAGCGCGAATATTCTTATACTTTTTGGGATTTGAGTTGATAATTGACTTTAAACTATTCTCATGACTTCCCCCTGTCAAAATTATATAAATGGCTCTTTATTATGAAATAGCGTTATACGGGCGATTGTTTATACAAGTAACTTTAGTCAGCCATAAAGTTTTATAGCGATGGTTTGCAAATTGGACAACTACAAGATGGCGATTACCTTTATCCGATTATTGCGAGAAATAGCAACACGAACCCTGATCAATTAGCCGGCTTAGAAAACAGTTTGATGTGGAGTAGTAGTCAACGAACTTATATTCCATTCAAGCAAGTGAGTTGCAAAATGAACTACGCCAGTGAAGAGCTAGTGATTAATCGACGTGATCGTGTGCGAACCATTACGGTTAAAGCGGAGGCCGGTTACAATGAAACTACCGGTGAGGCGTTTAATCGTACACAAGCTAAAATTGCTGCTATTGCTTTACCAGAAGGTTATAAACTTGACTGGGGCGGCGAATATGAGTCGTCACGTAAAGCGCAAGCTGCTTTAGGAAAAGGCTTGCCGCTGGGATTCTTAATTATGTTCATTATCAGTGTCTTGCTCTTTGGTAAGGCTAGGCAGCCGATTATTATTTGGCTGATTGTACCTATGGCAGTGGTGGGCGTGGTTGCGGGCTTACTAATAGCAGACCTACCTTTTGGCTTTATGTCGTTACTGGGCTTTTTGAGCCTATTCGGTATGTTACTTAAAAATGCTATTGTGCTATTGGAAGAAATTGACTTACAAATTATTGAAGGTAAAGAAAAAGAAATGGCCATCGTTGAAGCAAGTTTGAGTCGTTTGAGACCAGTTTCACTGGCAGCTATCACCACTATATTAGGTGTTATGCCATTATTATTTGACCCTTTCTTTGCTGATATGTCGGTGACCATTATGGGGGGATTAGCGTTTGCCACTATCTTGACCATGATAGCCGTACCTGTGCTTTATAGTGTTTTTTATAAAATTAAGGTAGAGAAAGTGTAGCTTGGGTATTTAGCTAATCACTGAAGTTTTATCTCAATAAAAAGTGTGGTGACTAAGGTTTATTCCTTAGCGATAAACATAAAAGCGAACATTAACCTGTTCGCTTTTATGTTCAGGACGAAGGGGCAGTTTTTTTGTGCCAGACAAAAACTAAGTATCGACACTCATGTTGGCAATATATTGATCACATGACTGTTATTAGCCATCTCGGTAATTGTTCCTGCATTACTCTAATGGCCATATCATTGCAAAAACATGGCTCCACGGCATTAGTGTATCCATGCAGGTCGATGTGAAAGAACGACTTTATTTATGCCTATCTCAGACATCCTGTCTTTCTAAGCACTAGTGCATTTATGCACGCTAGATAAAGAACGATGATATACTCTTTATCTAGGTCAACTCTATTCTATATTAAGTACTTTTTTCAAGGGCGTTAAATAGGGCTCAAAATGTCGCCATTGTTCAGTGGCACTTTTATAAATGGGTTGACGCACTTGCTCAGAGCTTGGGGTTTTAATATTGCGCTGGGTTTTATGAAAATCGACACACGATTGTTCAAACTCTAAGCCACAAAAATCAAGCATTCTTCGTACTTGTGTTTCTAAATCATCAACCACATCTTCATGATTTACCTTTAATACATAACCCGGTAAGACATCATCCCAATGTGCCATCAATTTTAAATAAGCTTGATAGTAACGACCCATGTCTTCAAGGTCGTAACTAAAATCTTGTCCTTCGGCAAATAACTGTTTAAAACCGCTAAAACAGCAAGCCATGGGCGAGCGTCTAGCGTCAATAATTTTAGCATTGGGCAGTATTAATCGGATCAGGCCAATATGGAGAAAGTTATTGGGCATTTTATCAATAAATAAGGGCGCCTTTTCTCGGTAGACTTGAGTTTCGTCAATAAATTGCTGACCAAAACGTTTGAAATACTCGGGATTAATTTCATTTAAGTTTTTCGGATATTGGGCTTCTTGATCGCTTTGACTATGACCACGGCCTCGTAGTCGTGATGCCAAGCCTAATATATTGTGTAGCTCCATCGTGCCGTCAACTTGACTATGTGAAGCCAGTATTTGTTCAAGTAGCGTAGAGCCTGCGCGTGGTAAACCGACAATAAATATCGGATCGGGTAAATTAAGCCCTAAATTTCCACGGCTCTCAAACAGCTCGGCGGTACAGTATTTTATTTGCTCTGCAACTTGTTGTTCTACTTTGCTGATGTCAAAGCCACTATGAGCATGTTGTAATTTATTGCCTTCTTGGTAGGCTTGAAAGGCTTGGTTATAGTCTTCTCTGTCTTCAAAGGCTTTACCGGTAGCAAAATGTAGTTGAACCTTATCTGTTAGTGCTAAGGCTTTATTATTTTGCTGTGTTTGCATTTGAGCAATTTCTTCATCGCTAAAATGGTAGGTTTTAGTATTGGCTAAACTCCAAAAAGCATCACCATAACTTGGGTTTAACTGGTAGGCTTTTTGGTAAGCAGCAATGGCTTTTTTTATGTCACCTTTGGTTTTTAGCGCATGGCCTAGCTGCAGTTGAAAGCCTGCAACTTGATCGTTTTGCTCTACAGCTTGTTCAAATAGGATGATGGCTTGCTCTATTTTACCTAAACCTGTTAAGGCACTCGCTTTAGCGACTTTAAAGCTCAGGTTGTCAGGTTGTATAGCGAGTAACTTTTCAACTTGCTGTTCTGCCATTTTGTATTT
>NZ_JACGVE010000030.1:0-816 GCF_014077065.1 Colwellia sp. MB3u-4
AGCGACAATAGCGACATGGCCCCACCTGATCCCATTCCGAACTCAGAAGTGAAACGTGTTAGCGCCGATGGTAGTGTGGGAGTTCCCATGTGAGAGTAGGACATTGCTAGGCTTCTATTTAGAGAGACCCGTAGCTGATGCTACGGGTTTTTTGCTTTCTGGCATTTAATAAATAAAGCTTGAGTTAGCTTGATACAATATAAAAGGTTACAAAGCGTTAAGAAAACCCTCCAACCTCAATCAATAGCTGGTTTTGAATATTTTATACTAATTGGCTCCACTAAGTTTCCACATTATTAAACCTCTAGGACACAGCTCAATCGCTGTTTTTACGTTGAGAAGAGCGCGTTCTATGTTGGATCACATAATTCAATAATATCGTTGTAGCCCTTGTAGTATTTATTACTAAGTCCATTTTCGCGTAACCGTTGCTAGACCTGTTCTATTAGACTTAACTTTGGTGATGGGGTACTAGTTTATTAACTCATAAATTATCAATTTTTTCTGTTTTTGCACATTTTCTGTTTTGCACAATAGTACAAAGTTGATTTTTTGCCGCATGCTCATTTAAATCTGTTGTGTTTAAAATCGCGCAATTAAGAGCCAATAAAATTGTTCAATATTTTTAATTTTACACTGCTAATATTTATCTAATACCAATTTGATTAATTAACTTCCCACTTTTATCCAATCTCTAGAGCAAAGATCTATCACCCTAGATGCATCTGAAACAAAAATATTCCAGGCTCGACTACATTCATTAACAATATCTTCATATCCACTAAAACATCTGTTCGCTAATTCATTTTGCCTCAG
>NZ_JACGVE010000031.1:0-10344 GCF_014077065.1 Colwellia sp. MB3u-4
TTTTACTGGTTAAAATAACCCACTACTGCGTTATTTATTTAATAATTAGAACAACTAGTTATTAAAATAAATGCCTTATATTTGGCCATTTTTCCTGCGTATAAAGTAGACCACCTAATTAATGAGATAGGTATTAAACAATTTTTTGTATGAGGTGAAATTATGTCATTTAATATATCATTGAGCGGATTAAACGCAGCTCAGAAAGATTTGGATATAACATCCAACAACATTGCCAATGTAAACACCACTGGCTTTAAAGAATCACGAGCAGAGTTTGTTGACGTTTATGCGTCTTCACTTTTATCAGCCGGTAAAACTAAAGTCGGTGACGGTGTTTTGACGGCTGATGTGGCGCAACAATTTTCACAAGGTAGTATTAAGTTTACCAACAACTCCTTAGACTTGGCAATTACCGGTAACGGATTTTTTGCTACCGTACCAGAAATTGGTAGTTTAGAAACTTCATATACCCGATCGGGTCAGTTTAAATTGAACCAAGACAATTTTATTGTTAATTCTCAAGGTGGGCACTTATTGGGCTTTCCTGTTAATGGCGATGGTTCATCGACCTCAGTAAATTTAAGTACCGCCGAGCCTATTCGTATTCCAACCGCCTCAGGTGCACCACAGAGAACCTCAGAAGTTGATGTGCGAATGAATTTACCCGCAGGTGAAGCCTATATTAAAGATGCGCCAGGAAACTTTGACTCCACGGATCCATCAACATTTAATCATTCAACATCAGCAACGGTATTTGACTCATTCGGTGACAGTCATATTATGACTTATTACTTTGTCAAAGATAATCCAACGACCAACCCTAATCAGTGGATGATGTTTACCGCTGTTGATGACGAGATGGTTGATTTAGAGGCTGATCCTGGGCAGAGTAACCCCATTGCGGGGGCAGCGTCTGGACCGCTATCTGATCGCATATTACCTACACCGCCTTATGATGGGGTAGAGACCGGAGTTGTTGGTGCCAGATTAAGCTTTAATTCAGTAGGCGATTTTACTGGCATAGTGCCAAGCTTAGATGACGGCGGATTAACGACGCGCGCTCTTGGCGGCAACATCTTATCGAACGGTGCAGATCCTACTCAGACCATCAGTGTTAACTTTAATTTAGATCCCTCAGGTCCGAATCCAGATGAACCCACACAGTTTGCTTCCAACTTTCAAGTCACCTCTTTACAACAAGATGGACTAGCAGTTGGTCGATTAACCGGTATTGATATCGGCGGTGATGGTTTGGTCAGGGCGATATACAGTAATGGTACTTCCGAGCCTTTATCACGTATTGCGATGGCAAATTTTGCCAATGATCAGGGCTTAGAACAGGTTGGCAGCACTGGTTGGAAAGAAAGCATCGCCTCTGGAGAAGCGCTAGCGGGTGAAGCGGGTGCGGGTACCTTTGGTTCGATAAGTTCTTCAGCATTAGAGCAATCTAATGTTAATTTAACCTCTGAGTTAATTGACTTGATCTCGGCGCAACGAAATTTCCAAGCTAACTCTAGAGCACTCGAAGTTGGTAATCAGTTAAACCAAACCATTTTACAGATTCGTTAATCTCAATAGTGGTTAATAGCAATAGACAATAATTGCTCATAGCTACCAGATTAATTTATAGCACTCAGCGCTAGTTATTGAGTCAATGAAGTTAAAAAGCCAGATAATCATCCATTGATATCTGGCTTTTTTATACTCAGGACGAGCAGACCGTAAAGGAATAGTGGTCAGTACAAAAGCTTTTAGTAAAAAAGTCATCAGATCATAAGTTTAACACCATTCGTATTCCACCTTATTAAGCCTTCTTAATTTTTGGCACTTTATTTGCAACAGTTTCAATATTATTAATATTATTGAGTGAAGTTCATTATGGATAAGATGTTGTATATCGCCATGAGTGGTGCAAAGCAAAACATGCAAGCCTTATCAGTCAATGCTAACAACCTCGCTAACGCCAAAACTACGGGCTTTAAAGCGGATCTAGCCAATGCTAGATCCATGCAAGCCTTTGGTGAAGGCATGCCTTCTCGGGTATTTTCAATGACCGAACGAGCAGGCCAAAACTTTGACACTGGTGCCTTATTGACCACAGGACGTGATCTTGATATTGCCATTAAAGGCCAAGGTTGGTTAACGGTACAAACCGAAGATGGTAATGAAGCCTATACCCGCAATGGTCAGTTGAAGTTAAACGACAACGGGGCACTTGAAACCTCAAGAGGTGACATAGTGATTGGCGACCGTGGGCCAATTTTTTTACCTTTACCTGTGAGTAATATCAATATCACGTCTGACGGCACCATTATGGTTCAGCCTGAAGGAGCGCCAAGCTCTGCTCAAGAAGAAGTCGGCAGAATTAAATTTGTTAACCCAGACAATCGCTTCCTAGAAAAAGGCAGTGATGGCTTATTTCGTCGTCAAGACGGCAACAATGAACCGGCCGATGTCACGGTAAAAGTGGCGAGTGGGGCATTAGAGTCGAGTAACGTAAACCCTATTAGTGAAATGACCGATATGATCGCGCTGCAGCGTCAATTTGAAATGCAGTTAAAAATGATGAAAACCGCAGAAGAAGTTGATGCAAGTGCAGCTTCGTTATTAAAAGCGTTCTAAATAAAATTTTTCGAGGTGATATATGAACCCAGCATTATGGATCAGTAAAACAGGCTTAGACGCCCAAACCAAAGAGATTGCGGTTATTTCCAACAATCTAGCCAACGCCAGTACCATTGGTTTTAAAAAGAGTCGCGCGGTATTTGAAGACTTACTTTATCAAAATATTAACCAGCCTGGTGGGCGTTCAGCACAAGACACTGAAATGCCGTCAGGGTTAATGTTAGGTGCGGGTACCAAAGTGGTAGCCACACAAAAAATTCACACCCAAGGTGACATGCTTAATACCGACAATGCTTTAGATTTGATGATCCAAGGTGAAGGTATGTTTGAAATTTTAATGCCTGACGGCTCTTCTGCTTATTCACGTAATGGTCAATTTACCATGAACGATGAAGGCAGCATAGTGACCCCAGGCGCAGGTTATTTAATGCAGCCGCAAATAACCGTACCAGAAGATGCCTTGAGTATTATTGTTTCGCAAGACGGTGAAGTTTCTGTCACCTTGCAAGGCCAAGCTGAACCCGCTGTAGTTGGACAAATTAATACCGTTAACTTTGTCAACCCAACTGGATTACAGCCCATCGGACAGAACTTATACATAGAAACTGCAGTAAGTGGTGCGCCACAAGAGGGTGTACCAGGTTTGGCGGGTTACGGCATGATAGTGCAAGGTGCGTTAGAAACCTCAAATGTTAATACCACCGAAGAGCTGGTTAACCTGATTGAAAGCCAACGAGTTTATGAAATGAACTCGAAAGTCATTTCGGCGGTTGACGAAATGCTTAGCTACATTAATCAGCAACTATAACGTTGAGGAAGGTATCATGAAAAGCACCCGAACTTCGTTATTAAGCACAGTATTTACCGTCAGTATGGTCGCGCTATTATTCACGGGTTGTGCTAGCACTAAACAAGAAAAAACATTGCCTAATGATCCTGATTTTGCACCCATTTTACCCGAAGTGGAGGATAAACCTTTAGTGCCAACGGGTTCTCTTTTTAATGTTAACTATGTTAATAACATCTATTCAGACTCTAAAGCGCATCGGGTTGGCGATATTATTTCCGTGATTTTAAGTGAAAGTACCCAAGCGCAAAAAAGTGCCAAAACAGAGTTTAAAAAAGCCAATAGTGCCACGCTCAATCCTATTACCGGTTTTGGTGGTGCAGCGGTAAATTTCAACAACAAAGCCATACAATTTGGTTACGACCAAAGCTCAGATTTTAAAGGTGATTCAAAAGCCAATCAGGGCAACAGTTTAGCTGGCAATATTTCGGTGCATGTCTTGAGAGTTTTACCCAACGGTAACTTGATGATCCGTGGTGAAAAATGGATGTCATTAAATAATGGTGATGAATATATTCGCTTAACGGGTATTGTTCGTTCGCAAGACATCAGTTCAGATAACACAGTTACCTCGAGTAAAGTAGCGAACGCCCGTATTGAATATGCTGGCACCGGCACATTCGCTGACGTGCAAGAGCAAGGCTGGTTGTCGAAGTTTTTCAATAGTTCATGGTGGCCTCTTTAGTAGGATCATAGCAGTAGGATAAGAGAATGAAAAAATATTTAGTTAGCTTTACTTGTTTAACCTGGATGCTTTTATTACCAGCAGCCAATGCCCAACGTATTAAAGACTTGGCTGATGTTGCTGGTGTGCGCAGCAACCAATTAATTGGTTATGGTTTGGTGGTGGGTTTGCCAGGTACGGGTGAGCAAAGTCCTTTTACCGAGCAAAGTTTTAAAACCATGTTAAGCAATTTTGGCATTAAAATGCCGGCGAATTTAAAACCAAAAATTAAAAATGTCGCTGCTGTGGCGGTCCATGCTGAATTACCTGCATTTGCCAAACCAGGGCAAACCATTGACGTTACCGTGTCGTCTATGGGTAGCGCACAAAGTTTACGTGGCGGTACCTTAATACAAACTATTTTAATGGGACTAGACGGTAATGCTTATGCGGTTGCCCAAGGTAGCTTGATTGTGAGTGGTTTAGGCGCTGAAGGCTTAGACGGCTCAAAAGTGATTGCTAATACCCCCACCGTGGGTCGTATCGCCAATGGTGCTATGGTTGAGCGCGAAGTATTATCGCCCTTTGCTTCAGGTGACCATATTACTTTTAATCTTCATAACGCTGACTTTACCACCGCAAAGCGCCTTTCTGACACCATTAATAACTTAATTTCTGGCTCAGCACGCGCCATTGACGCTGCGTCGGTACAAGTTACTGCGCCCAGAGATGCTGCGGATCGGGTGAGTTTTTTGTCAGTATTAGAAAACTTAGAGTTTGAACCCGGCTCGCCAGCGGCAAAAATTATTGTTAACTCACGCACAGGTACTATCGTTATTGGCGCTGATGTTCGCCTATTACCAGCGGCAATTACCCATGGTGGCATTACCGTCACTATTAATGAAGTGGCTGCTGTTGCACAGCCTAATGCCTTTGCTGAGGGGGTAACGGTAGTGACTAATCAATCGATTATTGACGTTAAAAAAGATGACTCACGGATGTTTGTTTTTGACCCCGGCGTTACGCTAGACGCACTTGTACGTGCTATCAACCAAGTAGGCGCTGGCCCTGGTGATGTTATGGCGATATTAGAAGCCCTAGACCAAGCCGGTGCATTACGTGGAGATTTGATCATTATTTAATGAACAAATAAAGCTTATGACAACACGTATTGCAGACGCACAAAACTTTTTAGACGTTAACGGCTTAAACTCGATTCGCCAAGACGCGAAATCGGGTGATAAAGCCGGTAAAAAAGACGCATTAGAACAGGCTGCTAAACAGTTTGAAGCTATTTTTATGCAAATGCTGATGAAAAGCATGCGTAAAGCGCAAGAAGTGTTGGAGTCTGATAGCCCATTTAATTCAGAATCGACCAAATTTTATCGTGACATGCATGATCAACAAATGTCACTAGAGTTGTCCAATAATGGTGCCTTAGGTCTTTCTGAACTTATTGTTCGCCAGCTCGGTGGCGACAGTGAAAACTTTACCCCACATAATATTTTACGCAGCGATGGTAATCTCGATAGTCGTGGCAGTTTGCGTATTAGCGAGCCGGCATTGCTCAGCAATATAGGCACAGTCAATGACTCGTCAGCGCATCAGGATCCTAGTAAAGATCGTCAAACAAATGGCTCTATTGCTGCCCAAGCGGCCAGCATGATGCAAAGCCCAACCTTCGAACAGCCAAAAGATTTTGTTAGCGCCTTAACCGCTGATGCTAAACGTGTACAAGATAAAATCAACGTACCCTTTGAGGTCGTTATTGCTCAAGCTGCGCTAGAAACCGGTTGGGGTCAAAAAATAATCAAAACCAATTCAGGTGAAAGTTCGAATAACTTATTTAATATTAAAGCCGATAGCCGCTGGGCTGGCGAGAAAACACACAAAGAAACCTTAGAGTTTGAAAATGGCGCTATGGTGAAAAAGCGTGAACCGTTTAGGGTTTACGAATCTATTGGCCAAAGTGTTGATGACTACTTAAATTTATTGACCAAAAGCGAACGCTATCAGGGGGCATTAGAAAATTCTGCCAATGTGGAGCAATTTTTGCATAACCTACAAAGTGCTGGTTATGCCACCGATCCTGATTACGCTAAAAAAATCATAGGAACACTTCGGACAGTAACCAGTTTATTAGATAAATAATAAATAAGTTTACCGCTAATTTCACTGTTGAAATTAACGTTACTGTAGGAGTTTAGGTCATGTCGATTAATCTGTATCAATCTGGTGTTAGTGGTTTACTGTCCGCGCAGCAGCAGTTGGGCACTACAGGTCATAACATTGCTAACGTTAATACTGAAGGTTATACCCGCCAACGAGCTGAACAAGCCGCAGTGGCAGGAAATGCTAACAACGGTAATTTTATTGGCGCCGGTACTTATGTTCAAGACATTACTCGGCTCTACGATCAATTCTCTTATAAAGAACAATTACTCAATAAAAGTAACTTGGGTAATGCGGACTCAATTAGTACCGACCTGAACCAATTAAATCAAATAATGTCATTTTCAAACGAAGCTATTGGCGGCTCTATTGATCGGTTTTATCAAGCGGCTAATGGTATTGCTGACAACCCAAGTGACATGGGTTTACGTAATATCGCGCTCAGCCAAGCCGAGGTATTAGCCAAAGATTTTAACAGCTTAAATGATAATTTAGACCAGCTTGAAAAGTCGACTAACGGCGAAATCGAGCAAATGGCGAATAAAATATCACAAATATCTCTTAATTTGGCCAAAATTAATGAACAAATATTAGATAGTAAAAACCTAGATCAAACCGGCCAACCCAATGATTTATTAGACAAGCGCGACCAATTGGTGAGCCAACTGGGCGAATATACCTCGGTTAATACCATTGAAGACTCTAACGGGGTAATGACCGTTATGATCGGAAATGGCGCAACGCTTGTTGCCGGTACTACGGCTTTAACGGTGAGTGTGCAAGCGGGCGATCCTGACCCATTACAAACAAAATTACAGTTAAATAGTCGCAATGGCTCGGTCGCACTTGAGGGCGCTAAGTTGGGTGGCGCTATTGCCGCGAAAATAGAATATCGTGATGAGCATGTTGCCAAAGCGCGTAGCGAACTCAATCGTTTAGCCATGTCAGTGTCACAAACTTTAAATCAAACCCAAGCACAAGGGCTAGATTTAAATGGTAAGCAGGGCCTAGATATTTTTACTGATATTAACAGCACCAGCCTACAAAACTCACGCGTACTCGCCTCATCAAAAAATTCAGGCAGTGTGCAATCTGGCATAAAAATTACTGACATTTCATTAGTGCCCACCAATGAATTTACCCTTAAGTATGACGGCTCAGACTATATTATGACCAATGAACTTAATGGTAGCAAAACTACCTTAGCCGAGTCATCTTTGGGTTCGGGGGTTTACCCAAGCGATTTTGGCTTTGAATTTACCCTTAATTCAGGCACACCGAATGTAAATGATAGTTTTACACTGCGTCCAACCGAAAACAGCGCCGCATTAATGCATCTCACGCTTAACGATCCTAAAGGCATAGCTGCAAGCTCTGCCATTTCGGTCGCGGCGAATGATAATAACGTCAGTAATGGCACTGTGAATATTGTCAATGTAACGAATCCAGAAATTGCTCGCGCTTTTACCGAAGGCAGTAATGCAAAATTAACCGTAGATGTTTATGAAAGTGTGCCAGGCACCTTCGAATACCGAGTTTATGACGCGGCTAATCCACCACCGGCGGCGCCATTAGCCAATGGTAGCTTTGCTGCTGGCGCATCAGTGGTTATTGACATGCCACCATTACCAGCAACCGCCGCTTTTCAAATAGACATTGCTGGTTTACCCGTTGGGCAAGGGCCATTTGCTCGGGAAAAATTTACTATCTCAGATGTTTTTGGCTCAGGTAACGCCAGTAATGCCAGCATAATGGCGGCCACGCAAGAACAACAGATTTTAGGTGGCGGTAAACAAACTTTTAACCAAGCATTAGCCACGGCCACCGCTAATGTAGGGTCAAATGCCAGTTCGGCTGAATTTGTTGCTGACACAGCGCAGGCACTGTATACCCAAGCCTATAACCGCAATCAATCTAAGTCAGGGGTAAATCTTGATGAAGAAGCGGCAAACTTATTGAAATACCAACAAGCCTACCAAGCGTCGTCACAGATAATTTCAGTGGCAAATACCATTTTCGACACATTACTAGCGGCCACTAGATAGGAGTTATTATGCGCGTTTCTACAGCACAGTTTTATATTCAAAGTGGCTTAAAAATGTCTGATCAGCAGTCTAGCCTTAACGAACAAGCTAATAAAATTTCTAGTGGTAAGCAGGTTGTAACCGCCAAAGACGACGCCGTAGCCTATGGCACCTTAGCCGGTTATAAAAATGATTTGGCCAATATTGATAAGTACCAACGTAATATTACCCAAGCAGAAAACCACAACAGTTTAATTGACACCACGCTAGCCAGTGCTGAAGGCATGATAAATGAATTAAAAGACTTAATGCTACAAGCTAATAATGGCGCTTACACAGCGGATGACCTTGCCGCTATTGGCAAACAGGCCAGCCAAAATTTGCAGCAAATACTCGGCATTGCCAATACCCAAGATCCATCGGGCAGTTATGTTTTTGCCGGTTACCAAATTGACGATGCACCGTTTGCTTTACAAGCCGATAACTCGGTGAACTATCGGGGTGACAATGGTGTGAGAGAATTACAAATAGCCAAAAACGTTAGCATAGCGACGAATCAAAGTGGTGAGCAGGTTTTTGAAAAAGTGCCCAATGCTATTGGCGACTTTTCTGCCACTTACAATAGCAATAGCTCAGGCATAGCGGTTGAACGTGCCGTTGTCGCCGATGCGAGTAGTTATAATAGTGTGGCTAATCCAGCAGACTTTACCTTTGAATTTAGCACAGCCACTGACTTAAGCATTACTGACGGCGCCGGTAACGTGACCAATATCGCGGATTACGCACCAGGGCAAACCATTGCCTTTAACGGTATTGAGGTTAAATTAAGCGGCAACCCATTGCCGGGCGATAACTTCTCGCTAACACCGGAACAAAATGTCGGTATTTTTGAGACAATAAAATCAGCCATTGATTGGATTAACAACAAGGCCAGTGGCGAAGAAGACCCACAAGTACAAGTTGACTATAATCAAATTCTTAACCAACTAGGTGATTCAATTAACCACCTAACGTCTAGCCGAGCAGAGTCGGGTATTAACTTACAAGTTATCGACCGTCAAAAAAGTAACCATTTAGATACTGAGTTGTATTTAACCTCAGGTAAATCATCGATTGAAGATTTAGATATTGCCAAAGCTTATTCTACTTTTGAACAATCAAAAGTAGCCTTGCAAGCGGCGCAGCAAACCTTTACGCAGGTACAGGGTTTGACTTTGTTTAATTATATTTAATCACACTTTTAAGCATTATTTTAGGTATAACTTTAAGCATTATTTAAGCTAAAACTCGGTATTTACATTAGCTTGCTTAATTTTGGTACAGATGTTGCTTTAGTAGAAGTAGGAAGCATAAAGATAAAGAAAAATATAAAACTGGCGGTTTCAGCTTGTAAAGCTTAATCGCAAAAATCATGGCTACTAAGGCCAATATAGCCCGAATGCATGGCAACAGTTGTTTTAGCCATAAGTTGTTTTAGCATTGATAAGTTTTAGTAATGATAAACACGGGCTGAAAACTACAGTGTTGGCAGTTTGTACACAAAGCAAACCGACTAATGCATAACCTAACGCATCATTTAACATATCAATATGTTAAAGATAATTTAATTTCTAGGAGTCTATCATGGCCTTATCAGTAATGACCAACACGGCATCATTGAATGCTCAGCGTAACTTAACTAAATCTAGTAATGATTTGGCCACCTCAATGGAACGTTTATCATCGGGTATGCGTATTAATAGCGCCAAAGATGACGCGGCCGGTTTGCAAATCTCAAATCGCTTAACCACACAAATTAATGGCTTAGCTGTAGCCCAACGAAACGCTAACGACGGTATTTCAATGGCGCAAACCGCAGAGGGCGCTATGTCCGCCTCTACTGATATTTTACAACGTATGCGTGAATTAGCCCTGCAATCATCGAATGGTTCAAATAGTCAGGATGACAGAGATGCCATGCAAAAAGAAGTTGGCGCATTACAAACTGAGTTAACTCGTATTGCTGAAAC
>NZ_JACGVE010000032.1:0-443 GCF_014077065.1 Colwellia sp. MB3u-4
GATACCCAAAGCTTTAGTATTAACATTAAACCTAGCTGGGCAACGTTTAGCACAATAACCGGTAGCTTAACGGGCACACCGACTAATGATGATATTGGTACCACCTCAGGTATTGTCATCAGTGTTGCCGATGCTGCGAATGCAACAGTAAGTTTAGCGGCCTTTACTATCACAGTGTCAAACACCAACGATGCGCCGGTAATAACAGGTACGCCAGCCACAACGGTGGCTGAAGATGCCATTTATAGCTTTACCCCAACAGTTTCTGATGTTGATGCAGGTGATACCCAAAGCTTTAGTATTAACATTAAACCTAGCTGGGCAACGTTTAATGCGACAACTGGTACGTTAACCGGCACACCAGTTCAAGCCGATATAGGTACCACCTCAGGTATTATCATCAGTGTTGCCGATGCTGCGAATGCAACAGTAAGCTTAGCGGC
>NZ_JACGVE010000033.1:0-314 GCF_014077065.1 Colwellia sp. MB3u-4
ATAGGTACCACCTCAGGTATTATCATCAGTGTTGCCGATGCTGCGAATGCAACAGTAAGCTTAGCGGCCTTTACTATCACAGTGTCAAACACCAACGATGCGCCGGTAATAACAGGTACGCCAGCCACAACGGTGGCTGAAGATATTGCCTACAGCTTTACTCCTATAGTTTCTGATGTTGATGTAGGGGATACCCAAAGCTTTAGTATTAACATTAAACCTAGCTGGGCAACGTTTAGCACAATAACCGGTAGCTTAACGGGCACACCGACTAATGATGATATTGGTACCACCTCAGGTATTGTCATCAGTGT
>NZ_JACGVE010000034.1:0-291 GCF_014077065.1 Colwellia sp. MB3u-4
GTTTTTATATTTTTATACGCTCCTCAATTGAGGGGCGTTTTTTTTGCCTATATTTTGGCGGATGAATTATTTGTTATTGAAAGTGCTCAAGGAGCAAAGCGATTAGTTTTTGTTCCATGAGTAGTGAATCATTTATTTTCACCAAATTTTTGTCGAAGGATTTAGGTTTATTTTTATTTAAATTGAACTAACCATAATAATAGCACTCTTACTTAACAAGAGATTTCCCCCTCGGTTTTGTTTTTATTAGTGTTTTTATATTTTTATACGCTCCTCAATTGAGGGGCGTTT
>NZ_JACGVE010000035.1:0-1193 GCF_014077065.1 Colwellia sp. MB3u-4
AAGCTGTAAGCAGCATCTTCAACCGCAGTTGTGGCTGGCGTACCAGAAATTACTGGGGCATCGTTAGTATTTACTACCGTAATAGTAAATGCGGTTAAGCTCACTGTTGCATTCGCAGCATCGGTAACACTAATGATAATACCACTAGTTATACCAACATCCGCATTAATGGGTGTGCCCGTTAAGGCGCCTGTTGTCGTGCTAAACGTTGCCCAGCTAGGTTTATTTCTAATGCTAAAGCTTTGGGTATCCCCTGCATCAACATCAGAAACTATTGGAGTAAAGCTGTAGGCAGCATCTTCAGCCACCGTTGTGGCTGGCGTACCAGAAATTATTGGGGCATCGTTGGTGTTTGACACTCTCAGATTAAAGGCCGCTAAGCTGTCTAATGCATTCGCAGCATCGGCAACACTAATGACAATACCTGAGGTGGTACCTATATCGGCTTGAACTGGTGTGCCCGTTAAGCCACCTGTTGAAGTACTAAACGTTGCCCAAGTGGGCTTATTGCTAATGCTAAAGGTTTGGGTATCCCCTGCATCAACATCAGAAACTGTTGGAGTAAAGCTGTAGGCAGCATCTTCCACCGCAGTTGTTGCTGGCGCACCTGTTATTACCGGCGCATCGTTGGTGTTTGACACGGTCAGATTAAAGGCCACTAAGCTGTCTGATGCATTCGCACTATCGGCAACACTAATGATAATACCTGAGGTGGTTCCAACATCCGCATTAGTCGGCGTGCCCGTTAAGCCACCTGTTGAAGTACTAAACGTTGCCCAGCTAGGTTTAATATTAATACTAAAAGTTTGGGTATCCCCTGCATCAACATCAGAAACTGTTGGGATAAAGCTATAACTACTGTCTTCAGCTACCGTTGTGGCTGGTGTACCTATTATTACCGGCGCATCATTAGTGTTTGAAACGGTCAGATTAAAGGCCGCTAAGCTTACTGTTGCATTCGCAGCATCGGCAACACTGATGACAATGCCTGAGGTGGTACCTATATCAGCTTGAACTGGTGTGCCCGTTAAGCCACCTGTTGAAGTACTAAACGTTGCCCAAGTGGGCTTATTGCTAATGCTAAAAGTCTGGGTGTCACCTGCATCAACATCAGAAACTGTTGGAGTAAAGCTGTAAGCAGCATCTTCAACCGCAGTTGTGGCTGGCGTACCAGAAATTACTGGGGCATCGTT
>NZ_JACGVE010000036.1:0-39648 GCF_014077065.1 Colwellia sp. MB3u-4
TTCGCCCATTAGTTTCTTTTGCTATAAGAGATTTAAAATCAATGGATTCAAGTGTGATCATAACGACTGATATCAATGTATGAAAAATGAAACCAATTAGATCACAAATTTAATCAAAATGGTATTACTGCAACTTGAAACGCCTTATAGCTTGACGTATTAAGCACCTAAAACTTCGATAAGTATCATAGCATTAGTGTATTCTTGTACTTATACCAAGTTGATTAATTATCTGTTCATTTTTAATGGTTAATATGAAAAATATAGTGTTATAAATAGAATAATTACTTATAAAATTTTATGCTTTGTATTTATCTATTTTTTGCATTAAAAAGTAGATGGCTTGATTAATCAAATGGTGTTAATTGCCAGGTACTATTTTGGTTTAACCAGTGAGAACAATAATAATGAATATTGATGGAACGTTAGTAGCTAAACAATTACGAGATAAATTAGCGGTAGAAATAACTGAGTTTAAATCATGTCATGGTATTCAGCCGAGTTTAACCGTGCTGCTTGTTGGTGAAGATCCTGCTAGCCATATTTACGTAAAAAATAAAGTCAAACAAACACAAGAAATTGGTATGATCTCCAATGAGATAAAATTACCCTGTGATACTTCTCAGGAGTATTTACTAAGCCAGATCGAAAAATTAAATAATGATAATAGCGTTCACGGCATTCTAGTTCAGTTACCTTTACCAAAACACATAGATGAAAGTGCTATTGTTTCAGCTATTAGTCCTAATAAAGATGTTGATGGTTTTCATGCGATAAATTCTGGTCGATTATTTAATGGTGAAACAGAGGCTATTGTACCCTGCACGCCACAAGGTTGTGTGATCTTGGTAAAACAACATTTAGGTGATGATTTATCTGGTAAGCATGCTGTTGTTATCGGTCGATCTAATATTGTTGGTAAGCCTGTGGCTATGTTGTTACTGCAAGAAAATTGTACGGTAACTATTGCGCACTCTAAAACCATAAATTTACCTAAAGTATGTCAGCAAGCTGATATTTTAGTTGCCGCTGTTGGTATTGCTAAATTTGTTAAAGCTGCTTGGGTTAAAGAAGGGGCTACTATTATTGATGTAGGCATCAATAGAGTTTTAACCGATGAGGGCAAATCAAAACTGGTTGGCGATGTAGATTATGATGCGGTTATTGCTAAATGTGGGGCTATTACGCCTGTTCCGGGTGGCGTAGGGCCAATGACAATTGCTTGTTTATTAAAAAATACGCTAACAGCGGCTAAAAATAGTCTGCGCTAGCGCTTACCTTGTGTAGTCATTAGAGATTTCAAAATCAAGTTAATATTTGATTGCAAATTTTTAGCGATCTGAAACTGTACTGATCTTCAAGGAAACTGATTTTTTAGGTAGTTCAGAGAGCAAGTAAAATGGCTTGGATGGTAGAATAGTTCTTACATACGGTTATTAGCATAGAACAGCAATTAACCGCCGCTCGGTTTAATCATTTACACTACATCGAAAGCAGTGTAAATTTTTCTGTCTCTCTCGATAACGAATCAATCGTTGTTTAAACTCTATGGGTAGCTGAGCTATGTCGTCACGGGTGTTATAATGAATGAAGTGATTTGATAAATAAAATGTTTGTAACGCCTCATCAGCAAAGCAAATAATGTTTTTATATCTTGCTTTTTTTCGCTCATTTTTATCAGAAATAATGGCATGTAGCATTAAGCTTGCGATATTTTTACCACGTTGAGCTTTGTCGGTAACTAAGCCATGTAGTAGCCAAAAACTCCCCGGCTCTTGACCGGCTGATATGATTACACTGGCTATAATTAACTTATCCATTTTAACAATATAACATTGATCATGTCCGATAAAACTTGCTGCATATTGCTGGTTTTTATAAAAGCGCAATATATCTTTTTTATCTGTCTTTACTGCTTTTATAACTGTGTATGGCGAGAAGGGAGCATCTGGATTCATTTATTTATTTCTATTCAACAGTATTAATTTAATTTATTTTTACTTAGTTATTCCACACTAGGCCTCTACGGATTTTCTATCTTATTTAACGTTACTAACAAGCTGAGCCATTAAGCTATAAAACATCATCGCTTTGCTAATCGACTTACAGTTGAATAACCTGTAATCGTGTTAAGTATCAACTAATTATAATCGTTTTGTTAAACAACTGATATATTTACCTGCATATACTGCTGCTTTAGTTAGGGTAAATGAAACTTTGCTTGAACTTATGTGTTGATTTACTCTTTGGTATTTAATTAGCGCAAATAAGCTATTAACAGGTGAATTTAAATCAAACAAAGCAGCAACCATGAGCTAGATTAGAAATAATTCTTTTTAAACCAAAATAGTTTGGCTAAACATCGGCAATTACAGGTTACAATACGCTATTATATTTTTGGTTTTATGTGTCTGTAACAATTATATTGTTTAACAGATATAAGTTAAATAACGTGGAGAGTAAGCTTGCAGTTTAGTGATTTTGGATTGGATAGTAAAATAATGTCAACTGTGGAACATTTAGGTTTTAGTGAGCCTAGTGAAATTCAGCAGCAGGCAATTCCTGCCGCCATGGCAGGTCATGACTTGATTGCTTCATCTAAGACCGGCTCAGGTAAGACGTTAGCCTTTATTATTCCTGCGATGCAGCGCTTGTCAAAAAATAGAGCGTTAAGTAAGCGAGATCCACGTGTGCTTATTTTAACGCCAACTCGTGAATTAGCCAAGCAAGTCTTTACTCAGCTAAGAATGTTTACATCGGGTTCTGCATTTAAAGCGGTACTTATTCTTGGCGGTGAAAATTTTAACGACCAAGTTAAAGTATTAGAAAAAGAACCTCATTTTATTGTTGCTACACCAGGGCGTTTAGCCGATCACCTTTCGCAAGGGCATTTTCACTTGAGTGGTCTAGAATTACTCATCCTTGATGAAGCAGATCGTATGTTAGATTTAGGCTTTGCCGATCAGTTATCACAAATCAATAAAGCTGCCGATCATCGTAAACGCCAAACGCTGCTGTTTTCTGCGACTTTAGATCATGCACAAGTTAATGACTTTGCTTTAGCATTATTGAAAAAGCCAAAGCGTGTCGCTATCGGCAGTGGCTATACCGAACATAAAGACATTACTAAGCGTTTTTATCTTTGTGATAACTTAAGCCATAAAGAAAAGCTACTGGCACACTTTATTGCGACTGAAGATCACCAGCAAATAATTATATTTACTGCGACCCGCGCCGATACCGACCGGTTGTCGACATTATTAACTGAGCAAGGCTTAAGTGCTGTTGCCTTAAGTGGTGAGCTAAACCAAGGTCAACGTAATCAAATAATGGACGGTTTCAGTAAAGGGCAGCAAAAAATACTGATCACGACTGATTTAGCGTCTCGCGGATTAGATTTAATTAATGTCTCGCATGTTATTAATTTCGATATGCCAAAGCATACCGAAGAATTTGTTCATCGCATTGGTCGCACTGGCCGCGCAGGTAGCACAGGTGACTCTATTTCATTTGTTGGACCTAAAGACTGGATAAGCTTTAAAAATGTAGAAGGCTTTCTGCAACAAAAGCTGACTTTTGATACTGTTGATGGCTTAAAAGCTAAGTTCAAAGGTATTAAACCTAAGAAAGCGAAAGTCGATAGCAAAGTAAAAGATAGCAATAAGTCAGTCGTAGTAGCTAAGAAACCAAAATCAAAGAAAATTGTTAAGAATACCTTTTTAGCGGAAGACGCTGGTGAGTTACCGGTATTAAAACGTAAGCAAGCAGTTACCCCACAAGATATTGATAATTCGGCTATCGACGAAGTGGATTGATCCTGATCAGTTATCTTAACCATTAAGCTTTTATAAACCCGCTATGCCTCAATATTAAAAAGGTATAGCGGGTTTTTTATTTCTATAGTGCTTGATTGTGAATTCACTTAAGTATTTATGATGGGCCATCCATTGTAACAATTAGAGATTTTTTTGAAAAAATCTCTGTTAACAACCACAGAAAAACCTTAACTAAATGAGCGCTGAGGCGGCTTGATCATAGCGACTACTCGCTATTTTTTCTAATCTCAACAATACTTATATTTTGATTAAACCCTAAAATTTATAAAGAGTGCCTAAAGGCATGTTGTGCTCTTTTTTGTGAGGTTAGCATCACGTGTCAGCGAGCAATGAACCAGAAGTCTCAGTTTCATTAGACAAGGTTACGCAGCACTTTGTTGTAGATGCGGAGCTACATCAGGGCTTTCAATTAGGTAGTTTAGTGATTGAACCTGATTTAGGTATCGTTATTCGAAATGCTCAACGATACCACTTAGCACCTAAAGCGATGGAGGTTCTACTTTATTTATCATCGACTAATGGTGAAATTGTCTCGCGAGAGCAGATTTCGGCTTTTGCTTGGGGCGATAATCATGCGGCAAAAACCAATGTTACCCACGTCATCAGTGAAATTAGACATGTACTTGATGATCACAAAGAATGTCCCACTTATATCCAAACTATTCCTCGCAAAGGTTATCGTATGCTTTTACCGACAGTGGCAAAGTCAGTGAATAGTATTTGGCCGTTCCCCGCTGATCAGGTACACCAAATTAGTGGCTCAGAAAAAAAATGGCAATTGTCATTTTCATTATTAAAAAGTAGCCGTTTAATTAACGCTAGTGCTGCTTATTTAGTGGTATCTTGGGTTTTATTACAAGTATTCTCAATTATATTACCTATTTTTGATGTGCCAACTTGGGGGGGTAAGGTGGGGGCTTTATGTTTAGTTATTGGCTTTCCTCTTGTTATTAGTTTTCAGTGGTATAAAGAATTTAAAATAAGAAAAAAGTTTGCGTATGAAAACAATAAAAACCACCGATTTATTTATCAACAACTTTCTGTCGATAGTTTCTGTATATTAATAATATTGTTGATTATATATTACCTGTCTACTCATCTTATTGAAAAAATAGAAAGAGAAAGTAATTTACAGCCACTTAATGTCATTGTTGATAACAAAGCGCCCATCGCCAATGTGGTTGAAAATGCTGTTGCTATCTTGCCTTTTCATGCAACCGATTTAGACAATAATCCTCAATACTTCATTTCAGGTTTGCAAGAAGAGCTGGTAAATCTATTAACATTAAAAGCTGTATTTAAGGTGTCTTCAATAAGGGCGATAAATGCATTAGAACCTAAAGCAAGCATTGAAGAAATTAAAAATATTTTAGGCGTTAAATATATCGTAGAAGGGCGTTCTAAAGTTGTCAACAGTGTATTAATTATTAACACTATCATGACAGATGTTGTGACTGGCTTTCAGGTTTGGTCTGATGAATCTAAGGGCTCAATAGATGAACTGGTTATACTCTATAGTGACTTGTCTCGTAAAATTACTAATGCATTGCGTTTGCTTATCGTTGGTGAAAACGCAGAGAACAAAATCAATGCCATGCCAACAGAAAATTTTGCAGCCTATGATGCTTATTTACAAGGCAAAGAAAAGTACAGAAATTCAAAAAACATCAACAGCTTAGTCGCAGCAGAAAAACTCTTTATTACTGCCTTACAATTGGACCCTGATTTTATTCAAGCTTCGTCAGCCTTATGTCAAACCTACTTGGATAAATATTTACTGAGCAATGATACAAAGGAATACGAAAAAGGTTTAAATGTTTGTCAATTAATTGCCAGCAATCGGACCGTATCGTTTGAATCAGAATTAGCACTTGGTAGACTTTATCGTGTCAATGGCCAATATGAAAAAGCTGAAACACACTTAAACAAAGCAAAACTAATTAAACCAGAGTCCAGTGAAGTTTTTATTTCATTGGCTGATTTATACGCAAAATTAGAGCAAAGTGATAAGGCTGAAAGTTTATATCAACAAGCGATTAGTTTTGAGCTAGGTAATTGGAAAAATTACTATGATTACGGTTTGTTTTTGTTTAATTCGGGCCGTTATGAAGATGCAATTAGCCAATTTAATAAAGTAATACTAATCAATAACAGCACGGCTATGGCCTATAATGCCTTAGGGGCTGTTTATTATATGGTACTAAATTTTGAGCAGGCCAACATTGCTTGGTCTAAATCACTGGCAATTAAGCCAACAGCATTAACTTTTTCAAATTTAGGTACCGTACTGTTTTTTATGCAGCGCTTTGAAAATGCTGCTGAAATGTATTTACAAAGTGCTGAATTATCATCATTAGATCCTACCGTTTGGGGTAATTTGGGCGATGCATTTAAGTACAGTGAAAACAGCACACTAAAGGCTCAAGCGGCTTATAAAAAGGGACTTGATTTAGCTCAAAAAAATGCGGTTATAAATGATAAGGATCCAAGTCTGCAAGCACAAATATCTCGTTATTACTCTGAATTAACTCAATGTGACCAGGCAAAGAAACACCAAGAAATAGTACTTAACAATAACGTGCATGATCCCTATATTTATTATGACTTAGCCATAGTAGCGATTAATTGCTTCGACGTTAACGACATGAAGCCATTTATTAAAAAAGCTATCTTTTTAGGCTATCCCCGACAGCTTTTATTGGCGGATCCTCAGTTTTACGACTATAAACATTGGATAAAAGAAATTGTTTGAATCCATTAACCTGAATAAGGAAAATTCAATGAATAGCCAAAATATCAAATTACTGAAAAAAATGATCAGCGGTTTAATACTCTTAATAGCGACAACTTCCTTGGCAGCTTTTGCTGCTAGCAACAGCGCTAAAGATAAAGAATTGCTCATTCATGTTGACCCCTCAACACATTGCGCAATCAAGGTAACTCCCTCCGTCAATGAAAGTAATTGTGCATTGTTATATTCAGAGAGTAAAAACCCCTGTAAGAATGATCTCGAATGTGTTTGTTCACAAAAGGAGAAATATATTGCTTGGCAAACAACTACGGGTGATGCCTTTGATATTCGTTTTACCGAGGGTTCGCCTTTCAAAAGATGTGTATATCAAGCAGGTCGCGATGGTGAAGTGCGTTGTAAAATTAAAAATACAGGTGACTATTACTACGAAGTAAATGTCAAAGGCTGTGCAACTAACCCTTATGATCCTCGCATTGTGGTGCAATGAGTTTTTGTACTGTATGACCTGAGATTTGGCAATATATTTTTTTGAAGGCTAAAATGTACTTAGCCAAAGCTCAGGTTATTTTACTTATTCGCTAATTAATTGCTTAACACTATACTGACTTTCAGTATGACCAAGCTTTGTTTTTAAATAGGGGAGTATTTCATCTAACTGGCTAGTTAATTGCCATGGTGGATTGACAATAAATAAGCCTGTGCCGGTCATGCCATATTCTTCAGTATCTGCATCTTGGCAATATTCTACTTGCGTTAAGTTACGCACATCACTCTTGGTAAAGGCGCTCTGCATTTGTTCAACAAGTTCACGTTTAACGACGGGATACCATAAAATGTAAGTGCCAGTAGCAAATTTTTTATAAGCATTAACAACCGTACGAACGGCTTTTAAGTAATCTTCTTTTAACTCATAAGGTGGGTCAATTAAGACTACACCACGACGGTTCGGCGGCGGCACTAAACCTAACACACCTTGGTAACCGTCAGATTGCTTAACATGGGACTTATTCCACCGTTGGCTATATGCTTTTAAGTGTTCAATATCAGTCGGGTGTAACTCAAATAAATGTGCGCTGTCTTGTCGACGAGTAAATTGGCGAGCAATACCTGGAGAGCCAGGATAGAGTGTAAGTTCTCCAGTTTCCTGATTTAAATTTTTGACTAAATCAATATACGGCTGCAGGGCTTCGGGTAAGTCATCATTTTCAATTAACTTAGCAATACCGTTTTTATATTCACCGGTTTTTTGAGCGTAATCGTCGCTCAGCTGATACATGCCAGCGCCCGAATGACTATCAATATAATAAAAGCCCTTATCTTTGCGGGTCATATATTCTAGTACTAAGGTTAATACCGAATGTTTTAAAACATCAGCAAAATTTCCGGCGTGAAAAGCATGGCGATAACTGAGCACAATGGCTCCTTAAAATAGCGTAATAGCAATTGAAATAATAAAAAATAAAGCTATCAAAATTAACTCATGATAGCTTTATTACAGTACGTTTACCTAGATGACTAATTTATACTTTTGACGCTAAATATTCGTCGTAGCCACCAGCAAAATCAGTGTAACCACCGGTTGTTAATTCGATAATACGAGTCGCTAAGCTTGAGACAAATTCTCGGTCATGACTCACAAACAAAATAGTGCCTTCATATTGCTCCATTGCCATGTTTAATGACTCGATAGATTCCATATCCATATGGTTTGTTGGTTCATCCATAATGAGAATGTTTGGACGTTGCATCATGATTTTACCAAACAACATACGACCTTGTTCGCCACCTGAAAGTACTTTTACTGATTTATTAATGTCATCAGCAGAGAATAATAAACGTCCTAAATAACTACGAACGGCCTGTTCGTCGTCGCTAGGTTGACGCCATTGGCTCATCCATTCAAATAAAGTCATATCATTTTCAAATTCATAACTATGGTCTTGCGCGTAGTAACCAATGTTAACGTTTTCTGACCAAGTATATAAACCTGATGTTGGCTGATATTCAGCTTCGCCCATTAGAGTACGTAAGAATGTAGTTTTACCCACACCATTTTGTCCGATAATGGCGACACGCTCACCAACTTCAATCATCATGTTAAGGTTGCTTAAGACTTTATTATCACCAAAGTTTTTGCTCATACTTTCAAGTACGAGAGCATTACGGAATAATTTTTTGTCTTGTTCAAAGCGAATAAACGGATTAACACGACTTGATGCTTTTACATCGGCCAATTGAATTTTATCAATTTGCTTAGCACGAGACGTTGCTTGTTTTGCTTTTGAAGCATTGGCAGAGAAACGCGCCACGAAAGCTTGTAGTTCACCAATTTGTGCTTTTTTCTTGGCGTTGTCAGACATTAATTGCGCTCTAGCTTGCGTAGACGCCAACATATATTCGTCATAGTTACCCGGAAATAACCGTAATTCACCGTAATCTAGATCAGCCATGTGGGTGCAAACACTGTTTAAAAAGTGACGGTCATGCGAGATGATGATCATGGTTGAATCACGTGCGTTCAAGGTTTCTTCTAACCATTGAATAGTGTGAATGTCCAAGTTGTTGGTTGGCTCATCAAGTAATAAAATATCAGGATTAGAGAATAATGCTTGGGCTAATAGCACACGTAATTTCCAACCTGGGGCAACGTCACTCATTAAACCATAATGTTGATCGACAGGAATACCGACACCCATTAATAATTCGCCGGCACGACTTTCTGCGCTGTAACCATCCATTTCAGCATATTCAGCTTCTAAATCACCGGCACGCATACCATCTGCTTCACTCATTTCAGGCAAAGCGTAAATCTCATCACGCTCTTCTTTTATTGCCCACAATTTAGTATGGCCCATAATAACGGTGTCAACGACAGACGTTGCTTCAAAACCAAACTGGTCTTGACGAAGTTTACCAATGCGCTCATTTGGATCTAAATTAACATTACCCGAGGTTTGCTCTAAATCACCACCTAAAATTTTAATAAAGGTTGATTTACCGCAGCCATTGGCCCCGATTAAACCATAGCGATTTCCGCCACCAAATTTTTGTGAAATGTTTTCAAATAACGGCTTAGCACCGAATTGTTGGGTAATATTGTTTGCAGCTAACATATAAGTTCCGTAGCGATTGTGTAGATGAGTGTAAGTTGAACTTTAATCTAAGTTTAACCTTAAATAATGCGCGAGATTATACAGTATGATGACGTTGTTTGGAATTCTAGTGAGGCTTGAATGTGCAGGTTTTTTATTTGTTTTACATTAGTCACGGTGATTTGATAACTGCTTATCATTAAAGCAATAAAATGAAATTAAATTACGCTATTATGGTTCTAATTAACGAGTATCATTAATAATCGGAATAAAAAAAATTATAAAAACGATAAAATCATGTCAGCATTATGTTGCAACACTTCAGCAAGGAATAAATTTTGTTGAACAACTCACTGACCAAGAATATGGCGTTAACATTGCTGGAAAGTCTAGCCCTATGGGCACGCACGTACGTCATATAATAGACCATTATCACTCTGTTAAGTCAGGCTTTACCACTCAGGTGGTTGATTACGAATTGCGTAAAAGAGGTTCGTTGGTTGAAACCAGTCGACAGGTAGCGTTAGCGCAATTAGTGGTGATACAAGCATGGATAAAGTCTTTAACTGAGGACTCTTTAGATGAAATCATTACTGTTCGTTCTGACGTGGGTATGGGTAGTTGCCATATCATTGCAGTAAAAAGCACCTTAGCTCGAGAGTTAATGTTTGCTAGCAGCCATGCGATTCATCACTATGCAGCTTTAAAGCACGCGTACCAATTATTAGGAGGAAAGTTTGACGATATTGATTTTGGTTTAGCTTCTTCTACCGCTACGTTTGATAAGCAACAATGTGAGATAAGTTAAGTCTTAATGCCTATCTATACGGCTCTGCTTCACTACACTGTTGCCAAGTTATGAAGTCTACTGCTTAAAAGGTTAAAGAGAATGAGTATTTTAGCCAAAAATTTTTACGATTGATAATATAGCGCATGGCACTTTTGTTGTTGGTCGGACTTTAGTCCGTCAACTGTTCAGCGGGCAATTAACGTGATGGGTAATAGACATTTGAAATAGGTGTTATTTTTAGGTCAAAACAGTTAAGTTTCATTTAACCTAGTGGATTAAAGTTCAAGCTACATAGAGCCTATAGGTGAATGATATAGCCTTGGCTATTTTTGTAGGTCGGACTTCACTCCGTCAACTGTTCAGCGGGTAATTAACGTGATAGGTAATAGCCATCTGAAGCAGGTGTTATTTTTAGGTCAAAACAGTTAAGTTTCATTTAACCTGATGGTCTAAAGTCCAAGCTAGATTGAACTAGCACAGAGACATCTATAAATTATAAACTATACATTTTATCAACCATAACAACTTAGTTTGATAAATATCATGACGAAGTATTAGCGTTTACTTTAGCTAAATAACCCTCAAGCTTATCACCTAAATAGAGTTTTAATAATCGTTTCGGGGCGCTAGGTACATCTACGCTCAGTAATAATCCGGGTGTAGAGGCGAAATTAGGGTCTATTGCTACACAGTGAAACGTAGCCCCTAGCTGATGATATTGTTTCACTAGTACCGGCAAACCTTTACCGTCAGGCTCAATTTGTTTTATCAGTGTATCTAATGTTTCAATATCTTTTGGGTTGTGTTTTAAGTAGCTTAATAATTCATGGTGAATAGGATGCTTAAAACTTTCTTTTGCCATTACTTTATCGGTTTTGGTAACTAAGAACTGTTCTATTAATAAAACGCTTAGTGGATCGTATTGCTTGCTTAACGATACCGTGCCATAAAGCACTCGGTATTGGGGATGCTGAGCAATAAAAGCACTGATACCCTTAAATAACAATAACAAGCCGTGAAAACTACGTTGATGTGCCAAAACGATAAATGAGCGACCCATTTCTAAGCAGGCTTGCTGTTGGTTGATAAACGCAGTGTCGAAGTTAAACATTTTTGATAGGTATAAACTCTTCATACCATCTGTCTTTAATAATTTATCAGTTTGGCCCATTCGGTAGGCGCCAATAATAGATTGATTTTTTTGGTCAAAAATAAACAAATGCGTATAAGTATCATCAAAGTCATCGCCATCTTGTGGATTGCCACTGCCTTCATCTAACAATCTAAAACTTGCTTCTCGAAGTTTTCTTATTTCTTCAACAACACTAGGACATTGTGCGCGTGTTGCATAACAAACGACATAACTTTTGTAATGAACTAATTGTTGTGCTTTAGCTAGTGCGTCAACTTCTTTAGATAGTTGCCCTTTGGCCTGTGATTTTGCTAGAGGTTGCATGGCTTCGGGTGTTTTTTTTGCTGATGTTTCAGGCCACTTTTGTCGATAAACCGGATCAAGTAAGTAGGTTGATAAGCGCGTTAAATCTGTACTCATTTGAATATTACCTTGTGCTGATTTTATCTGTAAAGCTTTGCCGAAGGTGATGGGAATATTTTTTTTATCACTTGCCAGCATCTCACGAATCAACATCAATAACCTTAACCTGAAATATATATGTCCCAGCCAATAAAAGCGTTTTCGATTCCTTCCGCCAATAAAGCAGGGGATCACCGGGCAAAGAAACTTATTCATTAAGGAGCCGACTAATCGATTCCAAGGGTGGTCGGTTATAGGAGAAAAAATAGTCTCAGGGTAACTCACTCTGCCTGCTGGGAATATCACCAGTAATCCACCTTTTTCAAGGTGTTGTTGGCATTGGCGAAGAGAAGATAAGTTTCCCTTGGCGCCAGTTGACAAAGGATTAGTGAAAATAAAAAAATCGGCTAATTCAGGAAAGATTTTCAGCGCTTTATTCGCTAAAATTTTTACGTCAGGGCGTACTGTCGATAAAATATTCGCTAAAACAATCCCTTCAATACCACCGAAGGGATGATTTGCAACAACAATAGCAGCGCCTGATTTTGGTACATTTAAAAGGTTGGCATCAGCGGTCTCAACCCTTAGGTCTAACTGTTGAATAAAAGCCTCAGTGAATGCGACTTTTTCTAAACCAGCTAAACCCATGGCATGGTAGTGTTTGCTTAACTGCTTAATACACAATATAGCGTCAGCTAAACTTATAATACTTTTTTTAAACCACGTACTAGGGGGTTTTGCCATTAAGTTTGTAATAGAGAGTTTAGACAAGTGAGTCATTATCCTGATTAAGGTCTAATAAATAGACCTTAATCACAGCAATAAATTTCAACATCATACTGCTTTTATTTGGCCTTTTTTAGGTTTTCTGTCGTTAAACTGATTATCAGAAAAACGCGTTAAGCCTTGTTTGGCCTTATCGCCCGGTTTAGCTTTTTTAGCGGTGATGGGTTTTTTACCGTAACGCTTTTCTTGCCCTGGTGAGGTTTTATTCCCTTGGGCATTATTTTTACCTTTGCCGTTGTTTTTAAAATGCATTTGTTGGCTTTCATTTCTGCTTTCATTAGGCACTAAACAACCGGGTTTACTCCCAATCAGTTTTCTTGCCAGACCCATTTTGGTTAAGGCGTCACGAATAATGCCCCAGTTTGCAGGATCATGATAACGCAATATAGCTTTATGCAAACGACGCTGAATAGTGCCTTTTGGCACAGATACGGTTGCGCTGTCTTTTTTAACATTACGCAATGAATCAATTTCAGTATGATAAAGCGTAGTGGCGTTTGCTAACGGTGAAGGATAAAAGTTTTGTACTTGATCAAGTTTAAAGTCGTTTTCTTTTAGCCATAGCGCTAGGTTAACCATATCTAAATCGGTAGTGCCCGGATGTGCTGAGATAAAGTAGGGGATTAAATACTGCTTTTTACCCGCAAGTTTAGAATAATGGTCAAACATTTCTTTAAACTTGTTATAACTGCCCATACCAGGCTTCATCATTTTATTTAATGGCCCTTCTTCAGTATGTTCAGGAGCAATTTTTAAATAACCACCCACATGGTGAGTCGCCAGTTCTTTAACATATTCAGGGTCTTGAATCGCTAAGTCGTACCTTACACCTGAAGCGATAAGTATTTTTTTAATACCTTTAACTTTCCGTGCTCTGCGGTATAAATTAATTGTTGGGGTATGGTCGGTGTCTAAGTGGCCGCAAATAGTTGGCCAAACACAGGATGGCTTACGACAGGTAGCTTCTGCTTTTTCACTTTTACAGTTTAATTTATACATGTTAGCGGTGGGTCCGCCAAGATCAGAAATAACGCCAGTAAAACCAGGCACTTTCAATTTAATATCTTCAATTTCGGCAATAATAGAGTCTTCAGAGCGACTTTGAATAATACGGCCTTCATGCTCGGTAATTGAGCAGAAGGTACAACCGCCAAAACAACCACGCATAATATTAATTGACGTTTTTATCATGTCGTAAGCAGGAATTTTAGCATCACCATAAATAGGATGAGGTACACGTTGATACGGTAAACCAAAAACGCCATCCATTTCTGCTTCAGATAACGGTTTAGCCGGCGGGTTTAACCAAATAAGTCGGCTACCATGCTTTTGCACTAAAGGTTTAGCGGATGTTGGGTTAACTTCTTGATGAAAAATACGTGAGGCATGCGCATAAAGCGTTTTGTTGTCTCTGACTTGCTCAAAGGTTGGTAAGTTAATGTACGTAGTTTCCCACGGTTTTTTCTTATCTTCCCATGATTTATTCTTATGTGCAGTGGCTCTAAATTCACTTAATTGTATCGGTTGTGCGGTTTTAGTCACATCTTTTTCAGCGGCGTTTTTTACCATGTCTTCAGCGGCAGCAGCTGCTGCATCGGCTGATGTCGTCGCGCAGTCAGGCGATGTCATGTCTTGATATGGGCTATAGATAGGGTCTATTTTTCCCGGTTTATCAATACTTCGAGAGTCTATGCCTTTCCAACCGGGTAATACTTGGTTTGCTAAAAATGCGCTACCACGTACATCGGTAATATTTTTAACATCATCACCATTGGCAATACGATGGGCAATTTCTATGAGTGGACGCTCAGCATTACCGTAAATTAACAGATCAGCTTTGGAATCAAATAGTACCGATTGACGCACTTTATCAGACCAGTAATCATAATGAGCGACTCGGCGTAAACTCGCCTCTATACCACCAATAATAATAGGTACGCCTTTATAGGCTTCTTTACATTTCTGGGTATAAGCGGTTACCGCGCGGTCGGGACGTTTGCCACCTTCATCATTCGGGGTATAAGCATCGTCATGGCGCATACGTCTTTCGGCCGTATAGCGGTTAATCATTGAATCCATATTGCCGGCGGTGACACCAAAAAATAAATTAGGTTTACCCAATTGCATAAAGGCGTCTTTTGAGTGCCAATCAGGTTGAGCAATTATGCCGACGCGAAAGCCTTGTGACTCCAACATACGACCAATAACGGCCATACCAAAACTGGGATGGTCAACATAAGCGTCGCCAGTTACTAAAATAATATCGCAACTATCCCAGCCTAACACCTCCATTTCTTGACGAGACATCGGCAAAAATGGTGCGGTTCCATAGCATTCTGCCCAATACTTAGGGTAATCGAATAGTTTTGGAGTTGTTTTCTGGAGTGACGCTAAGTTCATACATTACCTAAATTAATTTTTTACAATAGAGACAAGCGTGATATTACACACTTTCAAAGCCTAACAATGACCTATTAACCGACAAAGTAAATACCTTGATGATAAATGTCATATTTACCACATTCACACAGCGCACGATTGCAGAAATAAAAGTCATATTAACGAAGCGCGCGATTATAGCAGAGAAAAATACGAGGCGCGTGATTAAAAAATATAAGCCCAAACTTTCTTAGGAAAATTGAAAGGATGAATTAGCCCATTGAGTACAATATAAGGCGATTTATCAGAAAAAAATCATTTAAAAAAGTTCTCTTGGTTTTTTCTGCTGAGTTGTTCTACCTGATAGAGGCTTTCATCGTATAAAATTTGTTATTGGTCGTGTTACAAGGCAGAGACATTGAAAATTAAGCTATTTTTTAGTATAACTAGCTGCAGGATTCTAATGATTAGCAAGGTTAATCATTTCAGTGCCATTGAATTTTGTGCCAACGTTGAGATAAATAGCCCTTATAAGTAAGCCAATATAAGCTACCTAATATAAGCAACCCCATATAAGTATAAATAAATGATGAAAATACAATTAATTGCCGCTGCTATTAGTTTTTCTTTAGTCGCTTGTGTATCGACAGAGCAAAAACAGGTAGCACTAGACAGTCAGACTACTACCACGAGTGACGTTATCGCTAGTGACGTTATTGCCAGTGAAGTGCTAGCAAAGCCATCTGTAGGTGTAACAAGCGCAACAACGATTACCTTAGAAAAAATCATGTCAAATCCTGATTGGTTTGGCCGCTCTCCTGAGTCTTGGTATTGGGGTGACGACAGCCAAACTGTGTTTTACAAGCAAAAGCGTCAAGGCAACCCATTACGTGATTTAGTACAAAAAAACTTAAGCACCCAAGGTAATGGTGAGTTAGTTAAATTAGCGCAAATGCACGTGGTTGCTGACACTAATGCGGTATTAAATAATAGCCGTACGCATGAGGTATACACCTTTGAAGGCAATGTTTTTGTTAAAGCATTGGCCACTCAAACCGTGCAGCAGTTAACCTATACGTCGGCCGTTGAATCATCGGCGATGTTTTTAACTAATGGTAATATCGCTTATCGTGTTGATGATATCTTTTATGCCCATGATATGAGCAGTCAAAAAATTATTGAGTTAGCCAACTTAAAAATGACTGATGGTGAAGAGCCTGTTCTCGATACACCAAGCTATATCGCTGCTGAGCAACATGAACTGATTGAATATGTTGCGCTACAGCAGCGCAACAAAGACTTACGTGCCGAGCAAAAACGTCAGTTAAGGGTAAAAAATAGCACAGTAACCCAAACAAACTTTTACCTAGGTAAAGGCAATGAAGTTGTGCATGCGAGTCTGTCTCCGGCCGGCGATAAATTAGTGGTCAGTGTGGCAACGGATAAGTCACCAGGTAAAGACAGTGATATTATGCCTAACTATATTGCTAACAACGGCGATATTAAGGCGAAAAAGGTGCGAACACGCGTTGCCGATAACCGCCAATATGCTGAACAGCTTTATATTTTAGATTTAAGCCAAGGCACAAAAGCCTTGTTGAGTTATGACAGCTTACCGGGTTTTGATGAAGACGTGCTAGCCAGTGTGCGTAAAGAAAATTATGCCCGCGAAGGTAAAGAATATAAATCAGAGAAATCAGCGCGTAATATTCATGTTATGCAAACGTGGGCCCCAATTCAATGGCAAAAAAATGGTCAGCAAGTCGCTATTATGCTTGAAGCTTGGGATAACAAAGACCGATGGATCACAACGGTTGATTTTGACCGTAAAGCCTTAGTTTCTCAACACCGTTTACATGATGATGCTTGGATAAATTACACTTTTAACGAACAGGGTTGGGTAAATAACACTGAAAGTTTATATTATCTTTCAGAAGAAAGTGGTTATGCACACTTATACCTTAAGCCCCTAAATGGCAAAGCAAGAGCCTTAACGGCAGGTGATTTTGAAGTTAACGACTTAACAGTATCTGCTGATGAACAAAATATTTACTTTAAAGCCAATAAAAAACACCCAGGTATTTATGAAATTTACAAAGTGAATATTGCGTCAGGTAAAATCACTGCGTTAACCGATTTAGGTGGTATGAATAATTACACGTTAAGCCCTGATGAAGCTAAACTGTTAATTGAGCATTCAGAAATCACCTTACCACCAGAGCTTTATGTTAAAGACATGACTAACAACACTGAGGCAATGCGACTAACCCATACCGTTTCAGCAGCGTTTCTGGCAATGCCTTGGGCAGCACCTAATGTAGTCGCTATCGAGTCATCACATCAAGCACAGCCAATATACTCAAAAGTCTACTTACCTAAAGGTTACGATAAAACCAGTGCTAAAAACAAAGCGGTAATGTTTAGCCATGGCGCGGGCTATTTGCAAAATTCGCATTTAGGTTGGTCGGGTTACTTTCGTGAATATATGTTTCACAGCATGTTAGTACAACAAGGTTATGTGGTTATCGATATGGATTACCGTGCATCAAAAGGCTACGGCCGTGATTGGCGCACAGCAATATACCGCCATATGGGTAAGCCCGAAGTGCAAGATATGCGTGATGGCGTAAATTGGTTAGTGGAAAATGCCAATGTTGACGCTAACCGTGTAGGTACTTATGGCGGCTCTTACGGTGGTTTTTTAACCTTGATGTCAATGTTCACCGACCCTGAGTTATTTCAATCAGGTTCAGCGCTACGTTTAGTGTCAGATTGGGCTTATTACAATCATGGTTACACGTCTAACATCTTAAATATGCCGGGTGATGACCCTATTGCTTATGAACGTAGCTCACCAATTTACTTCGCCGAAGGCTTAGAAAAACCGCTGCTCATTAATGCACCTATGGTCGATGATAATGTGTTTTTTCAGGATACTGTGCGTTTAGTTCAGCGCTTAATTGAGTTAGAAAAACAAGACTTTGAAACCGCTATTTACCCAGTAGAGCCCCATGGTTTTGTTCAACCTAGCTCTTGGTTAAATGAATACCGGAGAATTTATAAGTTGTTTGAAACCACCTTATAAATTTTTAATGATAAGTAATAATAAAGGCCTCATTTGAGGCCTTTATTAGTTTCAGGATGTCGACAATGTTACAAGCACATAGTCTTTCCTAGCCACCTCGGTAATTTCTCCTGCATTAGCCTGATGACTTACATCGCTTATAAATAGGGTTCTACAACATTAATGAAGTTATTCACGTTAGGTGAAATAGTGCCAATATTTGATTAATAACTCAATCGAAACTAATTTATAACTTAGGGCTGGTGAGTGTGTTACGCCATTTTTCCCAGATAGCATCATAACTGCCATCTTGGTAAAGACTTTGTAGTTTATTTGATAAATGCTGGATGATGTTATCGTCAGTTTTTTTACTGCAGGCGAAGAAAAAATTTAGTGGTAAATCTTTAATTTCATAGACCCGTTGCAGCTCATTTATATTAGCTCCCGCTAATTCAGTACGAAATTTTATTGTCGTATCATCGGCGACGATCAGGTCTATTTCTGGTCGAGTAATCAATAAACTAATCAATGAATTTGTGTTATCTAAAACATAGAGGTTTTCGTCTTCGTTAAAGCCTCGCTCTATTAATCCAGTATGAGCGATATCATCTCGATTAACGGCAATAATGTATTTTTTTGCATCATTTAAGTTAGATATTTTAATATGGCGACCTTTACGTGCCCACATTGCCGTATTGCTTACGCTAGATATTGGCCCAACCCACTTAAACATATTTTCTCGTGACTTTAACCGAGCAATGGAGAATATGCAGTAATTAGCTTTTACTTGGGCTAAATTATAAGAGCGGACCCAAGGATAATTTTTCATTGAGTAGGCATAATGACTTCGTGCCATTGTCTCTTTAATAATATCTACAGCAAAGCCGGACAGTGGTTTATTTTGAGTCACTATTTGGTATGGGGGTAAATGTTCGGTAACTATATATATAACTGGATTTTTGTTAGCACTGATAGGCAAAGCAACCCATAATAATGTTAAAGCAATGTATGATATTTTTTTTATATACAGACTTGCGCTACTCTGTTTATGACGAGCAATAACATTGTGGTTATTTTGAGTTTTCTGCAATTGATATCCCTTATTAAGCCAAAGCCCATTTATGATTGTAATCTTCTTTAATTTTAATCATATAAAACTAACATTAGAAAGCTAAATTTTAGTCAATAATTGCGTAAAATGTATTTTTAATCAGAAGATTATGGCGTTTTAAGTGTTTTTTTATTAACCATTAATTGAATTATACTAGAAGTCAGGGCTGAGCAGTTGGTCACGCCATTTTTTTAAAATAGTATCGTAACTGCCATCTTGGTAAAGGCTTTGCAAATTTTTTGATAAATGTTTGATTATGTTATCGTCGGTTTGCTTACTGCAGGCGAAGAATAAATTCAAAGGTAAGTTTTTAATTTCATAGACACGTTGTAGATCATCTATAGTCACACCAGCTAAATCTGTATGAAATTTTATCGTCATATCATTCGCTACAATTAAATCTATCCCGGGTCGAGTCAAGAGTAATTTCACCAAGGATTTAGTATTATCTAAAACATAAAGGTGCTCATTTTCTTTAAAACCTCGTTCTATTAGTCCGATATGGGTCATATCATCGCGACTTACGGCCACGGTGTATTTTTTTACATCGTTTAGGTTTTCCACCTGAATCGTTCGAGTTTTAAGTGCCCACATCGCGGTATTGTTGACGTAATATATCGGCCCCACCCACTTAAAAAGGGTTTCTCGTGACTTTGTGCGAGCAAGAGAAAATATACAGTGATTAGCTTTTGCTTGGGCTAACTTATAAGAGTGACTCCACGAATAACTATTTAAGGTATAGTCGTATTGACTGCGTTTCATTGTTGCTTTAATAACGTCGACAGCAAAGCCCGATAGCGATTTATTTTTGGCTTCTATTTGATATGGTGGTAGGTGCTCGGTAACTAAATGTATCGAGGGGGAATTTTCAGCATTAACCCATGATACAGGTAGCAATAATGTTAATGCTGTAGAGCGAAATTTTTTAATATGAACTCCTTAGTTAAAAAAGGATTTATATATTGATAGTAACCTTTTTGAAAATTCACTAAGCCACTTTTATGGTCACTAAATCATCATATACAACTGACATGAAAAAGCCACAGATTTAAACTGATTGATGCTAAAGTGATTTTTATTAAGGCAATATTATACTGCCTGTATATGTGCCTGTATAAGGTCATGGTACATTTTTGATGCATTATAATTAGTCTATGATGATATGATAAATGCCATATTTGGAGTCTTTTCGATAGGTTTAGTCGATGATTTCTTGATAAAATATCAGATTAAAATCAACTGAAAAAACCAACTGAAAAAACCAACGAGATTAACGAGGTAAACATGGATAACATGCTAGGTTATGTAGAAACGCTTTCTGCACTATTTATATTATTGTTGGGGCTAGGCGTATTAGCGATAATCTATATGTACATTGTCGATAAAACGCAGAATAAACAGGCGATACGGCGTAATTATCCCGTTATTGGCCGGTTTAGATATTTTTTTGAAAAGCAGGGGGAGTTTTTTAGACAATACTTTTTTGCCATGGACCGAGAAGAATTACCCTTTAATCGAGCTGAGCGCAGCTGGGTCTATCGTGCAGCAAAAAATGTTGACCGCACCGTGGCATTTGGCTCGACGCGAAATCTTGAACCCATTGGCACCATAATGTTTATGAACTGTGCTTTTCCGACCCTGGAAGAAGACGCAGTCCCGGCGAGCGCTATTACCTTTGGTCGTCAATGTAGAAAGCCTTACATCACAGATTCAATTTTTAATATTTCAGCGATGAGTTTTGGCGCTTTATCTGCACCAGCAATTAAAGCACTTTCAGATGGTGCAGCAAAAGCAGGATGCTGGTTAAACACAGGTGAAGGCGGCGTTAGTGAACATCATCTGGCCAGTGGTGCAGATATTGTTTATCAAATAGGCACCGCAAAATATGGCGTAAGGGATGAGCACGGGCAGTTATGCGACAAAATGTTGGCTGCATTAGCGGCGATGCCACAAATTAAAATGTTTGAAATAAAAATGAGCCAAGGCGCTAAACCCGGTAAAGGTGGCATATTACCAGGCAAAAAAGTGACTGAAGAAATTGCTATCATACGAGGTATACCCATAGGTGTAGACTCAATCAGTCCCAATGCTCACCCAGAAATTAAGTCAGTGAAAGATATTTTGACCATGGTCAATCGAGTACGCAAAGTCACAGGCAAGCCTGTAGGCTTTAAAGCGGTTATCGGTGAATCGTTATGGTTAAGAGATTTACTTGAAGAGATTAACCGCCAAGGGCCAGAATCTGCGCCAGATTTTATTACCATAGACAGTGCTGATGGTGGTACGGGGGCAGCACCACAACCCTTGATGGATTATGTTGGCTTGCCGTTAAAAGAAAGCTTACCGCTGGTTGTTAATTTACTCGTTGAATATGGTTTACGCGACCAAATTAGAATTATATGTGCAGGTAAACTGATCACACCATCAAAAGTTGCTTGGGCACTGGCAATGGGGGCCGATGCTGTAAATTCAGCAAGAGGCTTTATGTTTTCTTTAGGTTGTATTCAAGCAATGCAGTGTAATAAAGACACCTGTCCTACGGGGATTACTACGCATGATCCTAGATTACAACAAGGGTTAGACCCGATCAGTAAAGCTGTGCGTGTTGCCAATTATCATAAGTACATTCTATACGGTGTTGGCTTGTTAGCACATTCATGTGGTGTTACCCAGGCAAGAGGTTTGGGCCGTCACCATGTTCGGGTTATTCAAGACAACGGTTTATCTATTGCGCTTGATAAATTACATCCCTATAACGAAACTAAGCACTAGCTTTATTAGCTGTAAAATAACACCAGATAAAAGCTAACAAGCCACCGATCGCGCCATATAAATGAGCATCGGTGGCAACACTTGCACCGATAAGTATTTCTACATCGGCGCTGGCACCGTAAATTTGCTCATGAATGATTTTTGCCATCACCCCGATTAACAGCAGATAGCCGGTTTTTTCTTTATGCTTGATGTCCATTAATGCCCCCCAAACAAAAAAGCCATGTAGAACACCTGACAGCCCAACATAAAGTTCAATGTTGACAGAAAACCAATAAATACCCAGGCTGCAAACTATGGCACTGGTCAGAAACACTAACAGGTAATTTTTATAGCTATAATATTGCCCATGCAAGGCCCATAGCAGAGCGACTGCGGCGGTGTTCAGTAGAAAGTGATTAGCATTAGAATGAAAAAAATGGCCTGATATTATGCGCCAATATTCTCCCGCTGTGATTAAGCTACGATTATAAATGAGCAAATCAGAAATTTGAGCATCAAAGATAAAGGCGCTCAAAGCAAGCGTGAATACGATCAAAGGGCCAAGACTGTGAGTTGCTTTTACGGGTAGAGGTTTTAATTGCAGCATGTGTTTTTATTATTTGTTTAAATTTATAGCGTGATATGATTCAACGCACTTTAGCAGTTGCTTGGAGCTTTATAAACATTTGTTTTAGTGAGCATAGTGAGTAATAGCGAGTAATGGCCAGTGAGTATGGATTCAGCTTGATAGCTATATCTGCTCAGTTACACTTCAATAAACAATCAACTTTTCCTACGTAACTTAAATAACTTAAATAACTTAAATAGTTTAAATAACTTCAGAGTAAACTTGATTACGACCTTGTGCTTTTGAAATATAAAGCTGTTTATCTACCCGTTTAAATAAACTGTCTATTGAGTCACCGCTGTTATATTGTGCAATGCCAAAGCTACAGGTTACTGATATTTTGTCCTTTATTTGATATTGGCTAATCATTTCTCGTAATTTATCGCTGGTTTGATGTGCCTGTTTTTGAGAGAGTTCAGGGAAGATAATAACAAACTCATCACCACCCCAGCGAGCAAATAAATCGACATCTCTAATGTTTTGGGCAACAAGTTTGCTTATAATACAAAGAATATTATCACCCACTTTATGGCCATATTGATCGTTAATGTCTTTAAATTTATCTAGATCAAACATGACTAGGGTTAACGGGTGGTGATAGCGTTCAGCGCGTATTATCTCTTTATTTAATATCGTTTCAAAAAGCTTACGATTGGCAATTTCTGTTAAAGAGTCTATGTTTGAAACTGACTCAACCTCGATAATTTTTCGTTCTAATTGCTGGTTTTTTTTGGCTAACTCATCCGTTTTTTGTGCAATAACTTTTTCTAATGATAAGTGGCTATTTTGTAATAGTTTATTTTTTTCAATAAGGTCGGTTTGAGCCATAACTTGTTGGTGTATATTATGATGTGCGCCAATCATCCGGTCAACACTGCCATCGGCATTTCTTGCTATAATCGCGCCGCGATCTGCAATCCATAAATAACTATCGTCTGATTTTTTACAACGATATTCTACATTGTAAGCGTTAATCTTTCCTGATATATAACGTTCAAACTGATGCATAACTCTAGGGTAATCTTCTGGATGGATAATATTTTCCCAAGTAAATACATCCTTTCTAAAAACAGCAAACTCGTAACCTAACATGTGGTACCAGCTTGGGCTACGGGTCACTATTTTGGTATTGCTATTCCAGTCCCAAACACCTTCAACAATAATATTTAAGATAGTATTTAAGGTATGATCTGAAGCGCTAGCCGAACTGTGTTGATAGGTTTTATGCATGGAAATTCCTTGTTAAATGCATTCTGAAAACAACGATATTTAAAAACACTCGTTGCCTCGGTGCGATATCGACAACGTCCCTAAGTAATAGCGTTGATTGGTTGAATTAGCAATTCGAAATGAGTTAAGTACAACAATATTAAAAAGTAATGTAATAAATGACTTAAACTCGTCGATAAAGTTTCGTAAACTTAGCTATCCTATTTTTTTATTATTTTAAATAAATGTCCCGAGTTTTATGTCAACAATGTCAACGGCCTGAAAAAGCCTGTATTTGCGCTTTTACTGTCGCTATTGATAACCACATACCTGTTATTGTGCTGCAACATCCCAGTGAAGTTAAGCAAAGCAAAGGTACGGTCAGCTTATTAAAACAATCGTTAACGAACTGCGAGGTGATAGTGGGCGAAACCTTTGCGGATTCTGATATTTTAAGGCAGCGCCTGATACAATATGCTGACAACATAGTCTTGTTATATCCGAGTAAGCAGGCTTTAACGCTGAATTTTCCAGCGTTAACTATTACCGATAATAATCAAAGTGAGGATATAGAGCCTAAGCTGAGTGAAATTAAGTGCATTATTATACTTGATGGTACTTGGAAAAAAGCCTATCGCATGTTTATGAGCAATGCTTGCTTACATAATATAAAGCATATTGTTTTACCGCAAGGCATAGCCAGCCTTTATGAGATTAGAAAAACCAAAAAAGACCATGCGCTATCATCACTCGAAGCATGCTGTCATGCTTTAGCCCGCGTAGAAAATGAGCCTGAAAAGTATCAAAACTTGTTAAATAGTTTTGTAAAATTTAATAAATTTCAGCAATCATTTAGTCAGCATAGTGACTGATGGCTGAATAAGATATAGACCTGTTAATGAAGGTGTTAATATCTTGGGCAATGTTATGGTCGTTAAAGTAGACCAGTTGCCTTAATGAGCCGGTCTACTTTATACACAGATAAAAGGGTCTAATAAAAGGCACTTATTGTAATAGCTAGTTGTTTAAATTAGCTGAAATGATCAGAAAATTAGTGAGATTAATCTAACTTATCGTCAATTATTTATTAAGGAACAGCATGTCAAATTCAGCCATGAAAGGGCTATTATCTTTACTCTTTATTTCCACCAGTTTGTTGGTTGTAGCAGCGCCAGATAAAAAAAGAGAAGACCGTGAACCAGAAGCGGCAACAGGTATTATCGCTAAGCAAACCGTTGTTACCGAGCATGCCATGGTAGCAGCAGCAAACCCTTATGCCAGTAAAGCCGGTTTGAATATACTTAAGCAAGGTGGAAGTGCTGTAGATGCTGCTATTGCAGTTCAATTGGTATTAACCTTGGTTGAGCCACAATCTTCAGGCATTGGTGGCGGTGCGTTTATGTTGCATTGGGATAAAAAAGCTCAGCAGCTAACCACTTTTGATGGCAGAGAAACCGCACCAGCGGCGGCAACAACAGATATGTTTTTAGATGAGAATGGTCAAGCTATTCCATGGATAAAAGCCGTTGTTGGTGGTCATGCTGTTGGCGTACCTGGGGTATTAGCAAGTCTTAACAAGGCGCATGGAAAATATGGCAAGCTACCTTGGGCGGCATTGTTTAAAGATGCAATTAATTTAGCAGAAACAGGCTTTATTGTTTCACCTAGGCTAGAAAAGCTAGTGGCAATGGAATTTAACCCAGGTATTACGAAATTACCAACGATTAAAAATTACTTTTTTCCTCATGGTGAAGCAGTAAAAGCAGGGCAGTTATTAAAAAACCCAAAGTTAGCGACTGTATATCGTAGTATTGCTAAAAACGGCATCAATGCTTTTTATGAAGGTTGGATCGCAAAGAAAATTGTTGCTGCAGTACAACAATCACCCATTGCCCCAGGCCGTTTAACATTAGCTGATATGAAAAACTATCGCGCAAAAGAATTACCGGCGGTATGTGGACCTTATCGACAATATCAAGTGTGTGGCATGGGACCACCAAGTTCGGGTGGTGTGGCGGTTATTCAAATACTTGGACAACTTGAGAAATTTGATATTGCCAAATTATCGCTAGCAGATGTTGAGTTTACCCACTTATTTAGCCAAAGTTCTCGTTTGGCATTTGCCGATCGTAATCGTTATATTGCCGATAGCAGCTTTGTGAATGTACCCACACAGGGGTTGATTTCAAAGCCATATATGGCGCAGCGCTCCGCGTTGATTAATCCTGATAGCGATATGGGCACAGCGGTTGCAGGCACACCAATAGGTGCACTTGCACAAGCCGACGACAATGCTTATGAATTACCTTCAACAAGCCATATCTCAATTGTTGATGAAGACGGTAATGCGGTTTCTATGACCACCAGTGTTGAAATGGGCTTTGGCTCTGCGGTGATGGTTGAAGGTTTTATTCTCAATAATCAATTGACTGACTTTTCATTAGATCCAAAAAAGAATGGCCAGTGGGTAGCTAACCGTTTAGAGCCAGGTAAGCGTCCGCGAAGCTCTATGGCACCTATGATGGTATTTACTCAAGACAAGGCTTTAAAGCTTGTTTTAGGCTCTCCGGGCGGCAGCCGAATTATTAATTATGTTGCCCAAACCATGATCGCTATTTTAGATTGGCAACTTGATCCACAATCTGCGATTAACTTGCCCCACATCACTAATCGCAATAAGGTCACCACATTGGAAAAAGGCAGCGATTTAGTCAAGCTTAAGTCTGCGTTAGAAGCAAAAGGGCATCAGGTTGTGGTGCGTGATTTAAACAGTGGTATTCAAGCGATTGAATTATCTAAGGGTAAATTGCGAGGTGGGGCTGATCCTCGCCGCGAAGGTATAGCCATAGGTTATTAACTTTAACTTTAACTTTAATTAAAGTTTAAGTTTAAGTTTAAAAAACAAAACGGCGTCAATATTGACGCCGTTTTTATATTCAAGATAAATGGTCAGCTTTTTTCTTCCCGACAAAGGCTAAGTACCGAGATCTACATTTACACCTATGTCGGCAATGCCACGACTACATGGATGTGAAGATGTGAAAGAGTGGCGATGTTGTTTTAGGGAGCAATTAAAAGGGATCTTTTAGTTTCTTTTCGATAATCCATTTATTATCAATTTGTACTAGCAACAATCGTTTAACATCTTTTATACGGTCATTTTGGTAATAACCGTCAAAATAGATAGTAATCTCCGCAGAGTTTTTAAATTGTTCTCTTACTTTAACACCACTATCATCGGGCGTAATATCAACTTTATCGTATGACATATTGAATAAATGGCGAGCAACCGCTCTGGGTGATTGATAGTGCAGAATAATGCGCGATAATCTTGGACTACAAACCGATGCAGCTTTTTTAATATTTTGTTCATTATACAAGGCATTAAAAAATTCAATGGCAACCTCTTCTGGGTTGTCAAGATTATGAATTTTGTTGTTGTTTTCTTTACTACAGGCAGAGAACAAAACAACGAAACTTAAGATGATTAATTTTAAATAATTCATAGGGTAACAGATAACTTTGTGAACTTAACGCCATTTTACCGTAAAGGTAGGCATCAAAGATAGAGTAAGCTAATTTTTACTGACATAAATTGTATAATATTTTAAGATCAAAAAAAACCTGACTCTTTCAAATCAGGCTTTTAAAATTCAGCTCAAGCTAGCGTTTAATTGTCAAAAAACCAGTAAATTGTCATAATTTAATAATAATGACTTAACAATAAAACTTAGCTTGATGTTTTTTGGCTATTACGCCAGGTCTTCTTCAGAAAATGAATCAGCAAACAATGGACTTGAAAGGTAGCGTTCAGCAGAGCTAGCAAGAATAACGACAATGTTTTTGCCCGCATTTTCTGGTCTTTCAGCAATACGCTTAGCGGCTACAACGGCAGCTCCAGACGATATACCGGCAAGTATACCTTCTTCTTTCATTAAGCGATGCGCCATTGCCATACAGTCGTCATTTGATACCTGTTCAACGGCATCAATAAGTGAAAGATCTAAGTTGCCAGGAATAAAGCCAGCACCAATACCTTGAATTTTATGAGGACCTGGTGTTAGTTTTTCACCCGCGATTGCTTGAGTAATAACAGGCGAATCTGTAGGTTCAACCGCTACTGAGGTGATTTTATGCTCGGCAACACTTTTAAGGTATCGCGTTGTACCGGTAATTGTGCCACCTGTACCAACACCAGCAACGAAGAAATCAATGTTACCTTTAGTATCACGCCAAATTTCAGGCCCGGTAGTTTTTTCATGAATTTCAGGGTTAGCTGGATTATCAAATTGACCTAACAGTACTGTGTTATCTGGATCAGCATCTTTAATTTCTTGTGCTTTGGCAATAGCACCACCCATGCCTTTGGCACCGTCGGTTAATATTAATTTAGCCCCTAGCGCAATTAATAACTTTCTACGCTCTATACTCATGGTGTTTGGCATAGTTAGGGTGATTTTATAACCACGAGCAGCAGCAACAAATGCTAGTGCGATACCTGTATTACCACTGGTGGGTTCGACAATAGATTTACCGGCCACAAGCAAACCTTTTTTCTCGGCATCCCAAATCATATTGGCACCAATGCGGCACTTAATACTGAAGCTTGGGTTACGTGCTTCAATCTTGGCGTAGATATTTGCAGTATTTTCACCCGTAACTATGCGGTTAAGTTTAACTAGCGGTGTATTACCAATTGATGTTGAGTTATCTTCAAATATAGTCGACATTCTTTAATCCTTTTTTCATTGCATTGACCGAGTATGGCATACAGGTTTAATAGATATTTTACGTGTTAACCACCAAAAGCTATTTCAGTTCATTAACACTATTGTAAGTAGGTTAACACTATTGCAAGTAGGTTAACCCTTTATGGCAGAAAAAGAAGTGATATTTCGGTATCTTATATGCAAAAAAGGAATAGATACCTAACTAATGGGTCTTAGATGTGGATTTTTTGCATACTTGAGTATAGCTTTATGTCATCTATATCGCTGTTGTAATAGTTAGGCGGAAATCAACTCGTTGATATTAAGATATTTAATTTATTTACAGATAGCTAAAGTACAGTAAGCCCCCAAGGTACAGATGGACAAGGGTGGCAGGTAATTTATAAACTAAGTTTTGGATAAGTTACTTAATAAAGTATCACAAAGAGATTTCAATGATGGCGAAAATTCAAGTAAAAAAATTGTCTGATGAAGAAACGCGTGAAATATTAACACCACTGGCTTTTAAAATTGATAAGTCGCTGTTTGGTATATCATTAGCTGTGCCGTGGCGCCGAGGCATGGCACTGTTAGTAGATTTGTGTTTGGTCGCTTTGTTAAGTGGTGCTCCGGGCGAGTTATTGGCTTTTTTGGTGGCGATAACGCTATTTAAACTGGGCAGTAGAAAACGTGGTAATAAATTGGCTAAAAAACGTGCTTTAAGCAAAATAATTTTACGTGTTTTTGCTGCGTTAATTGTTTTCGTCGTCTTGATTGATATCTTACCCAAGCTCTTTGCTGAATTAGAGACCTTTAATCATGATGTTGAGCAAGCAGGGCAGAGCCAAGGTACATTATCGAGTAATAAAATACAAAGCCATGCAGAAAATATGACTGAAGCAAACACTAATGTCTCAGAGGATAATGATTTTATCAAAGCCGCACTCACCTTAGCCGCAGGCGTTGCAACTTCTCAGACTGACTGTGTTGATTATCCATGTTGGCTGCAGTTGTGTGAAAGTTTATCATCGGCCTATAGTGAGCAAACAGCCTCGAGGCTAGAAATTAACAAATTTAATGCTGACTTACTTGAACGTGTGGCTAAGCAAAGCCGTTTAAGTCAGCAAGAAATAACCCAGTTAAGTGTGCAACTTGAACAATTACCTTTAGCTGCTCAGACGAAGCCGCCATTGATTAAAGACAAAGTTGAGAAAAAAGTTGCGGTTACTGGCGCTGAACAAAGTAATACCACAAGCGAAATAGATAAAAATAAACCTACGGTTGCTGTTCCGTCGAGTTCATCGGTATATAAAGGCTTTGCTTGGTTACAAGGTTTAGTCGAAGATCTGGGGCTAGGTTTTGGTTGGGCAGCATTTTATTTCACTATGTTTACCGCACTTTGGAATGGTCAAACACCGGGCAAAAAGCTGTTTAGTATTAGAGTGATCCAGCTTGATGGCACGCCGTTATCAATATGGGACAGTTTTGGGCGTTATGGTGGTTATGGTGCTGGCATAGCCACAGGTTTACTTGGCTTTGCACAGATATTTTGGGACCCTAATCGACAGGCTATTCATGATAAAATTTCAGCAACAATTGTCGTTAATGATACTAATATTGATACTGAGAGTAAAATAAGCAGCACCAACACTGCTGAGCAGACCGTTGCTTAAAACCACTGATATTATGAAACAGCCTCGAATACTGGTTGAGTACTGAACGACAAAAGTTAAAATTACCTGCCTTTAGGCACAAGGCAGGCTAGGGATAGGCATTAATCTTTTTTGCACGGTAAGTTATTAGCGTAATCAAGCGCTTACTTTGTTATTGATTACACTGATAGCTGATGTGATTAATATTAATTTAAGCTGCTAATATTAATACTTATGGCAACCATGCATAACTAATTTTACTGTAAATGGTACGTTGATCTCGCGTTAAGTTTTTTAATCTATCATCTTGATAACTATTATCTGAATAACCTAAGTAAAAGACGGTTTGTGGGTTTATCTTATAAGCATAAATTAGCTGTGTTGATAAGTTGTTATTTTTTATTGAATAGGCGCTGGGATTATTATCTAGGTTGAAGTCAATATCGGTGTAAACAACGTTTAATTTCAAATAGCTATAAATATTAAACTGATATGAAACACGAAGTTCAGTTAAGTTTTCGGTAAACACGTTGGCATTGTCGGCCTCTAAATTACTGTAGGTGTGCGAGAACTCAAACTCTAAATGTTTATTAACATTATAATTTATGTAGCCATAAAGCTCTGTAATATCACCAACTCGGTCATTAACATAATCAATTTTATCGCCAATGGTTAATTCAAGCTCAGTGGAAAATTGCGCTGTTGGCTGAATATAACCATAGATAACGAGCTGATTTTCTTGGAAACGCTGGGTGTTACCGTCAATGCTGTTATCAATAGGTAAATTAAAATCTAGTTCATGACGGCGTAAGCCAATTTTATCAGCGCTAACCAGCATTACATCGAAAAGTGATAGCATTGGGCCATCAATACTGAAGCTTGAAGAGACTGAGCGCTCCAATAACTCACCGTTTTCATTGTGTAATATTTGCCATTGGCCAGCAAACTTCATTTTTTGCCAAGCACTGTCAGGCTCACCATAGATAAAGCGATTAACCAACACGTTACTCTTTTGATAATCAGCACGTGGCATAAAACCTAAATCAGCACGAAATTTTGTGCCTATTTCTTGGTGTTCTGAAAACACCTGCCAATATTCAGAATCATGTTCATACTGAATTTTAAAGGCATGGTCGTTAAAGTTTTCTGCTTGGCCGCTGTCGGTAAATTGTGCTGAGTCTTTAGTATCAGCCACCAATATTTGTGCTTGGAATGAGTTTGAGTCATTTAGACGATATTTTGAATCAAGCCCTGAAACAAAATTATGATAACTATCGGTTTGGCGTAACGTGCTAATAACACCAAGAGATAAATCGTCATTAACATCATAGCGATATTTTATTGCCCCTGATTCACTCTTTTCATCTAATGAAATTAATCTTGAGCCAGTATTACCAGGCAGAATAATATTGGTTTGCGTATCATTGGTCATGAATGCGCCATAACTATGTTGGCCTTGGGTGCCTGTTAGTTTGGCGCCGTATTCGGGATCAGCAATGTTTCGCGTGTAGACAAGATCAAAGTTACTGGAAAAATATTCTGAATTCTCAACAAAAAACTGACGTTTTTCATCATAAAATAATGAAAAGGTTTTATTAACACTTAACTGGCCGGCATCTGACTCAACATTAGAAAAATCTGGGTTGACGGTAACATTTAATAAGGTGTTAGCGTTAATGCCCCAACGTAGATCTAAACCGGCATCAATATCGCTTTCACTTTGCCAATCTGTTGTTGGCGCAAATATTTCACGACTTTCGCTTTTACTAGCGACTAAGGTTGGCGTGATCATAATATTTTTGCTGGCTTTAGCGTCTTTAAATCCGGTTATTTCTGGGATTTGACATAACCAACAGGAATCGTCGCGATCAAGTTCAATGTGGGATATCCGCAAACGTGTATCGCGTGGGTATAAGCGCACTAACTCCATTGCCCAAGTTTTAACATCATCATTGTCGTCAAAATTTAAAATATGATAGGGAATCGCAATTTCAACTTGATAGCCGGTTTTCGTTATTTTACCAGCAGATTGCCAAATACCATCCCAGGCTTCGTCTTTACTGCCGGTCATTTCATTGAAAATAGCGTCATGTTGTACGCCGTGTGGATTAACAAAAAACTCGTAGTTTAAACGGCGATTATTGTAAGTATCTAATTTAAAACCGACTAAGTCATCTCTCCAGCGAGTATCGCGGTCACCTAAAAATCCTTGAATTAATTCAGGGTTAGGATCTTGGGCAATAAAAGCGATGTAGAGAAAATCACCATTTTCAACAATTTTTGCGCTTGTTGAAACTGGGCTAGATTTATTGTTCCAAGGGCTGTTAACAATATCAAGCGATACATCAAGGGCTTGCTGCCATATAGCATCATTTAACTTACCGTCAATTTCTAACTTAAGGTTTACATGGGGAATATTTAATTGTGCCAGTTCTACGGTGTTTTCTTGAGCAACACTAGGCTGTATAAATAGTATAAATGCGCTGGCGAGTGTATATATGCCACGAATACTAAATTTCAAATTTACCACTCCAATCTTATTATTATTTTATATTTTAACGTAATAACTTTACGCTAACGAGAATTCCTTTTAACAAATTGTTACAAACTTGCTAAGCAATGGCAATGTAAACTTCTGTTTTGGTAGAAAAAAACTCTTTTAATGATGGTTTCTTTAGCCATATAAAAATATGGCCTTATTTATATGGCTACTTATGACACTATTTATGGTGTTATTGATGAGACGAATTATGAGGCTTATTTAAGCTAAGCATAGCTAGGTTTGATGAACAAACTTGGCCGTTCATAGCTTGATTTTATTGCGATAGAGAGTCGTTTGGCAGATGACTTTTTGCTATGTTGGTTAATGTTTTTCGGTGCTAATTATGCGGTGCTATATCAATAGTTGAATGGGCTTGTGTGGCTATGATAAATAAAAATACAAAATTTTTAGACTAAATTGCTAGCCAGTGTGTCAATCGGTTAATTGAGTAATAACTACCTTTTTGCCATCGGGATTCAGTGGGCTAGGTTTTGCTTAAGTTTACCTTATGTTTAACGTCGAGGTGCTTATTTAGGTTGCAATTAATTTGGCTGCTAAAGCGGTTTTTATTAGCTAGTTACTTGTTAACACGATTAATTTACCATTCTATTTTTAGCTTTTTTTAGTATAACGCCAAGTAACCTCATTCGTTATTTCAATTGATATTATCATATAAAAGTTATACAAAAGTTATTCAGAAATTATGAAGAATTAATGAATAATTAATGAATAATTGCTCGAATCTTAAAAAATTGTAGAGCATAATAACTTCATCTTTATTAAAAATGATAAGTCTTTGTAATTACTATGCCATTTTCTCTGCTTGATGTTATCGCGCTTTGCTGTTTTTTTATTTGTTGGGTGGGGTATACCGGATTTGCACGTAAAAAAGCAAAAACAACCAACTGTGTTGCAAGATGCTTGCATCAACATAGAATTTATTGGATGTATGAAATTATTGGTCGTGATGTTCGGGTGAGTGAGGCCGCCTTACTCGCTAATTTAGAACGTAATATTTCCTTTTTTGCTTCTTCTACCTTGTTAATATTAGCGGGTGTTTTAACATTGTTTGCTCAAGTAGAGCGACTTGAGTCAGTGATTGGCTCAATTCCATATGCTAGCTTTCCTAATCATGTCATGATCCAATTAAAGCTCAGTTTGCTCACGTTTATTTTTGTTTTGTCATTTTTTCAATTTACTTGGTCAATGCGCCAATATGGTTTTGTGAACGTCATGATTGGCGCTTGTCCGTTTGACCAAAGTGGTGAGAATGAAAACTTGAAAAAATATGCTGAACAAATGGCCGTAGTGCAAGACCAAGCGGCTCATTCTTATAACTACGGTTTACGCTCTTATTATTTCTCTATTGCTGCTTTATGTTGGTTTTTTCATCCATTAATTTTTATGATAGCCAGCTTATTTGTTGTTTATACTTTGTACAACCGCGAGTTTCGCTCAAAAGCAGTCAAAGCGATTACTTTAGGGCAAAAGTATTTGGAGCTTGAGTCTGTTGCTAGGCATGCAAAGGCCAGTAATACAACAAACACTAATCAAAACGTTAGTGATAAGTAATGCTTTATGTCAGCTAAATATTACGCGCACTTTTTACCAAAACACTTTGATAGTTTTGACTGCTTAAAATTAGCACCCGGTATTTACATTATTTTACTGTTTATATTGCGTGCCTATATTATTTGGATCATGTCAGTGACTAATATGCGTGATCACGTGGGTATGATTCAGTGGATTTTTCCACAAACTGCACTGTTTTATTTAAATTTAGCTTCAGGTGTTATTGGCTTGTTTATTGTACTTATTTTAAGTTTACGCCGACCTAAAGCGCAAGCTTGGGTGCGTATTTGTTGGCGAAAATGTAAGGTATTGCTCATTGTAGCATTAACTTTTGATTTGTTTATTGGGGTTTTAGGCTATTTTATTTGGCAACTTCAATCGATAACCTGGTTGCTAGTACATTGTTCGTTGGTAATATCCGCGATTGTCTATATTTTATTGAGTAAAAGACTTACCATTAACATTGCAGAATTTCCTGAAGCTTTACCTGAAAAGTGACATTAAAAGCCTTCATACCACGATGTAAAAACAGGCATGACAAAAAATTAAAGGGTTAGACATTGATTGAACAAAATACACAAGACGAACGGCTGATCATACTGGATACAGAAACCACAGGTCTTAACCCTCGTGAAGGACACCGTATTGTTGAAATTGGTTGTGTAGAAATGATCAACCGTCAGCTAACTGGCAGAAATTTTCACGTTTATGTCAAGCCAACGGTGCGCGGCATACAAATGGTTATGGACCAAGAAGTTATTAATATTCATGGGTTAACCGACGAATTTTTACGTGACAAACCAGTGTTTGAGCAAGTAAGCCAAGATTTTGTTAATTTTATTAAAGGTGCCCGTTTAGTTATTCATAATGCGAAGTTTGATGTTGGCTTTATGGACCATGAGTTTTCGATGGTGCGAGGCCTGCCTAAAACAACCGATATTTGTAGTATTACCGATACCTTAAAAGTAGCCAAAGACGAATTTGGCTCACCTAAGACCTTAGATTATTTAGCCCGTTTTTATAAGGTTGATAAATTAATTGACCGTACTTACCATGGTGCGTTAATAGATGCGCAGTTACTGGCGTTTGTTTACATTGAAATGACCCGTAAACAGGCCACGTTGAACTTGCAATCAGGTGATAGCCAAGGAGAAGATGCCAACGCCATTCGCAGAGTTAATAGTATTCACCAAAAATTAAAGGTTTTGGTTGCCACTGCCGATGAACTAGCTGAGCACGAAAAACGTTTAGTTATTGTTAATGACAAAGGGGCTGCGCCACTATGGTCGAAATAAGTAGGGTCGAAATAAATACGACAAAAATAAGTAAAGCAAAAATAGCTTTGTTTAACACCAAGCCATTATTCATAGCACGCTGTGCTAGGGTGATAATGGCACTAATGTTCAGCCTAAGCGCAAATGCACAGCAAATAGGCGCTGAAATTGAATATGTTGATGATAGCGCCACCAATCAAATTCCTTATTTTGACAATCGCTTTCGTATTGACGAACAACTCGATGAAGTAACACTGATATTTTATCGCCGCAGTGGCGCCAAACCCATTATTCTTATCCGCCCCGATGGTTCAAAACTAAACATCAACAATTACCCTGAAGATAAAGTGCAATGGTTTGATGATGAAACCTTCGATATGCTCAAGATAAAATCACCGATGATTGGTCCATGGCAAGTGATAGGACAGGTAAAAGCCGACAGCAAAATTATGGTGGTATCAGAAATTAGATTAGAAGTGACACCACTACCCGAAATTATTTTACAAGGTGAAACATTAAAAGTGGTAGCGCGCTTATTTAATGGTGATTTGATCATTGATGACCCTTTATTTCAAGACGTATTAACACTTAATGTTGATTTTTTTAGTACCAATAACTCGGCCTTTGACAATTTTGGCGCAGCGCCCATTCAATTAGCTTCATTTTATGATAACGGCAGAGACTTAGACGAACATGCCAATGACAGCTTGTTTACCGGTGAATTTGAATTGGATTTTGCACCAGGCGAGTGGCAACCTATTTATATTGTTAAAATGCCTATGATCACAAGAGAGTTACGACAAAAGCCGATTGTAGTGCAGAAAAACCCCATCAGCATATCAGTAGTGACAAACCAAGGTGAAAATAAGACACATCTGGTTACCTTTACTATTGATGATAGTTTGGTTAAAGCTGACAGTATTCTCATTCAAGGTAAAGTGACTTTTCCCGATCAACAAGTAGAACCTTTTACTGTAGTGCAAGAGCAAGGCCTAACCCGTTCGCATACAATTGCCTTTACCGAGCCTGGAGTGCACCGGATAAAAGTAGGGGTGTTTGGTGATATTCAAAATGGCAGAGAGTTTCAAGCAATATTACCTGAGTTTACTTTTAATGTTGACCGCTTACCCGAAGGAGGTATATTAGCGGTTAACCGCGGGTCTAATAATTTAACCTCTGAGCAAAAAAGTGCACAAGCAATTGCTAATGCAGCAATGGAAGCTGAAAAGCTTGCGCAAGTAAAAGCCATGCAAGAAGCTAAAGTTGCCAACCAACAACAAGCAACACTTTTGTATATTGTTGGCGGAAACAGCTTAGTGATCATAATTGCCGCATTGATGTTTGTTTTTATACGACGTAAAAAGCGTAAATAAAATGGCTTAATGGTATTTTATTATGGGTTGTTGCTGTTAAAAACGCCGGATTGTTCATCAATTAGACATATAAACAAATGAATGTAAAAAACTGGTTGACGGCATCGAATCTTAACCGTATTATTCCGCCGCATTCAACGAGTTGTGTTGAAAGCAGCGATTAATATGTGGAGTGGTAGTTCAGTTGGTTAGAATACCGGCCTGTCACGCCGGGGGTCGCGGGTTCGAGTCCCGTCCACTCCGCCAATTAATCCAAAGGTTGTAAGTCCTTTTAAAATTTACAGAAGCAAGATGTGTGGAGTGGTAGTTCAGTTGGTTAGAATACCGGCCTGTCACGCCGGGGGTCGCGGGTTCGAGTCCCGTCCACTCCGCCAATTGTTTCAAAGGTTGTAAGTCCTTTCAAAATTTACAGAAGCAAGATGTGTGGAGTGGTAGTTCAGTTGGTTAGAATACCGGCCTGTCACGCCGGGGGTCGCGGGTTCGAGTCCCGTCCACTCCGCCAATTGTTTCAAAGGTTGTAAATCCTTTTAAAATTTACAGAAATAAATACGCGGAGTGGTAGTTCAGTTGGTTAGAATACCGGCCTGTCACGCCGGGGGTCGCGGGTTCGAGTCCCGTCCACTCCGCCAATTTATTTTATTTGTATATGTGATTTCAAGCTAATTAGCATTTTAATGTAAAATGTAATTAGCAATAAAAAAAATCTAAAATCCAAAATCCAAAATCCAAAACCCAAAATCCAAAATCCAGCTATATCCTCCTTTATTATCCAAACAGAATTTTTTCAAAAGATATAATTACAGGACTCGCCTGTGAGTTTATTTGTTTAAATTTTATTTAATAGTCATTAGAGCCATTATTAAAACATAGCCAGTAGGCTGTAACTGCTTATATTAAAGCTGATAATGGACTTGTAACGCCGTTTGCACCTCGCTCTATGACATGTGTGTATATTTGCGTTGTTCTAATGTCGCTATGGCCCAATTGTTCCTGCACAGTACGAATGTCTGCACCTCTTTGAAGTAGATGAGTGGCGAAAGAGTGACGTAAGGTGTGACAAGTTACGTTTTTATTTATATTTGATTTTATTGACGCTACTTTTATTGCCTTTTGAATGACAGTTTCGTTTATATGATGCCGTCTTAACTTATTCACTTCAGGGTCTAGCGATAATCGATTTGATGGAAATAAATAATGCCAATTAAATGTTTTAGCTGCGCTCGGATATTTTCGTGCTAAAGCAAAAGGTAAATATACCCCAGAGTAGTCAGCATTCTTCATATCTAATACGTAATAAGCGCTCACCTGTGATATTTGATTTTTTAGCGCCTCAGTTAACTCAGGGGCTAGTGTAACCGTTCGATGCTTACCCCCTTTTCCATTCCAGACTTCAATGCAGTGATAATCAAAATTGATATCTTGAACCCGCAAACGTACCGCTTCCATTAAGCGCAAGCCACTGCCATACATTAATTGACACAGTAACAGGTTATTTGTGTTCACAGCCGTTAAAAGCGCTTTGACTTCTGTTGTAGTTAATACGGTTGGAAGTTTTGGCGTTACTCGAGATTTATTAAAACGTAATTCAAGGCTAAGCGGTTTTATTAAAATATGTTTATATAAGTAGTTAACCGAATTTAACGCTAATGCTTGAGATTTAGGGGCAAGATTTAAGTTATTTGAAAGGTAACTAAGAAATTTTTCAACTTCTTTATCATGGCAATCGTTTGGATGTATTTTTCCAATAAAGATAATATACGCTTTAATCCAATATAAATAAGACTCAATAGTGCGTTTGGCGTAGCGTCGTGTCCACATAGTTTCTTTGATATGCGAGAGAAATTCAGATTTCATCATTATTCCTTATTAATTTTAAAGATGTACTGTGTATAGTTACAGTTTAGCTTCATATCCCGCTTTTATGTATAAAGCGGGATTTAATCTGTCTTTCTACATCGCTATATTCAAAAAGTAAAATTAACGTGTTGAATGTTAATATTAAGTTATGTATATTAATTTGAATAAATATTCATTAGTTGGACATTCACCTTTGTTGGAAGTGGGATTCTATCCGTCTAATAAGCTGTTATGCGTCAGACACGAATTCTGTTTAAATTGTTTTTTACGTTTCGCGTTTTATAAAAAATTGTTGTGCTGTTGCCTGTTCTTTGTTTTGGTAACTTACGTGGCAATTATACTTTTTTAGCTTTTGGCCAAAGTGTTTTTCGCCAGTTTACGTTTGGTGCTAAACGTTAGATTATTTATGTGGCTCAAAATTCATTGTTTGGTGTGTCGCACTGAGTGGGAGTTTTTTAATTCTACAGTCGGGCTGCCACAGAATTTTATATAAATGGTGCTGTTTGTGGTAATCACAACCAGCGCATAACAAGCTATTCAAACGGACGCTAAACAGTTGGCTAGCTTCGTTCCTCGCAATTTTAGCCAACAATTTTTCGCCGCTTAATAGGGCGTTGAGGCTGTAGAATTTCTCCAAAAAAGACGTTTTTGCGTTTTTTTTACATTTGATGAGTTGGTTGTTTTTTAAGCTTGAACTCCGTTTTCGTCTGTGATCTAATAGATATTATTCACCA
>NZ_JACGVE010000037.1:0-86899 GCF_014077065.1 Colwellia sp. MB3u-4
TAATTCTCTAATTTTTAATTTTTAATTTTTAATTTTTAATTTTTAATTTTTAATTCGATAATATAATGTAGTAAGACTTTGAATGCTATTTTTTAAATTGGTTACCACTAAGTACGCTGAAACAGTAATTGCTTTCTTTAAGCCTGAGTGTCACTGATAGCAAATAACGCTTATGTTAGTACTGTGGGGCTAAATTTTTGGCAGTTTGCTAATCAAGAAGATAAAAATTCAACCCAAATCCACCTTTAGTAAGTCTTGCAAGACATGCACAATGGCCATGTGTTAGTGGGAAACGCTTTAAAATATTGGAACCCTAGCTGTAATGAATAATCTACTCATACCCACAGGAATTCTGGTGAATGTTTTAATTTGGAATCGTGATGACGACATTGTTCAATTAAGCATTGGCTCAGGCATTATTTTACTCGCTATTCTTATTAATCAGAAAATTTTTCCAAATAGTAAAATAAAGAAGTATAGGTAAAATAAAACATTATTCTTCATAAAATCAAAATATATGATGCCTCATATTTTCCAGCTTGACATCTATTTTATCTTTTTGAGGGAGTTAACGTCAGTTATTTCAGTCTATTACTCAAGGGTTTTCACATAATTCAGAATTCAAAGTAAGCACTTTCTGCTGTTGTGAAAACCAGCACTGAATATTGTTTATGATGATGAAATGCTTTTATTCAAACAGACTTATCTGAGGTGGTGATCTACTTTGTGGTGGCAATAATTCGAGGACTTCGTCATTTTTTGTCTTCAGCTGACTGAGTATCTTTTGGATCAACAACAGATGTTCATTAGACACATCCCTGTGTCTAATCCTTTGGGCAGCATTCGCTGTGCAAATCGTCTTTCCTGGCGATTTTTCAATGCTCGCTATAGCCTTAATCGCACCACAACATTGCTCACAGGTTTCTATTTTTATCCCAAAACCCGTTTAAGTCTTTGTGCCCAGGTCATCGACTGGTGTTTTTTTGCCCTTGTTCCCAACGCCCTGTAGGCAATACTTGTTTAGTCTTATTTCGTTTTGCCGGCGTTATTATCACGCGGTGCCGAGAGTTCGCAAGCAAGCGATTTGATGAGTCTCTAACTTTGATAAGTCTCTAACATAGGCACTTAAGTTAGATTCAGTTATCTCGATAAACAGTAATGAAAATGCCACTCATTGTGTGAGTGGCATTCGTTAGCAGACGTTAATTTGAAGCTTATCTATTTGGCTTTAATCTAATCCCAAAAAACCACCCGTTTGGTGAGCCCACAGTTGCGCATAGATCCCACTGGCATTAATGAGCTCTTGATGGGTGCCTTGTTCAACAATACGACCTTGATCTAATACGATGAGTCTATCCATGGCCGCAATGGTCGAGAGTCGATGAGCTATGGCTATCACCGTTTTGCCCTCCATTAATTCGTACAATGACTCTTGTATCGCCGCTTCAACTTCAGAATCTAATGCTGAAGTGGCCTCATCTAATAACAAAATAGGGGCATTTTTCAATAACACACGTGCAATGGCAATCCGTTGACGTTGGCCACCTGATAGTTTTACCCCACGTTCGCCGACTTGAGCATCAAGCCCTTTATTACCAAAGGGATCGGATAAACTTTCAATAAAGCCAGCCGCTTGTGCTTGAGTGATTGCCGCCATTAATTGCTCATCACTTGCATCTGGGTCGCCGTAAAGGATATTTTCACGGATCGAACGGTGCAACAAGGATGTATCCTGAGTCACCATACCAATATTTGCCCGTAATGAATCTTGAGTAATATCGGTTATAGGTTGATTATCAATAAGTATTTGACCTTTTTCAACGTCATAAAAACGCATTAATAAGTTTACTAAAGTCGACTTGCCTGCACCAGAACGCCCGACAAGACCCACTTTTTCACCCGCTTTAATATTCAGGTTTAGTTGTTCAATGACGCCCGCTTTTTCGCCATAATGAAAACAAACCTGATTAAATTCTATTTTGCCCTGATTAACAACAATGTCTTTGGCGTCGGGTTTGTCTTGGATGGCAATGGGTTTAGACAGAGTATTCATCCCATCTATCACAGTGCCTATATTTTCAAACAGTGAACTAATTTCCCACATGATCCATTGTGACATGCCGTTTAGGCGTAATGCTAAACTGACCGCAATGGCAATAGCACCGACAGTAATCGCACTGTCAGCCCATAACCAAATAGACACAGCGGTAATGGTAAATGCTAAAAGATAATTGATGATTTGTACCAAGACATTAATGACAGTGACCAAGCGCATTTGGCCATAAACGGTTGTTAAAAAACGCATCATACTGTCTTGAGCGTAGTCAGCTTCTTGGCTGGTATGTGAGAATAGTTTTACCGTTGATATATTGCTATAACTGTCAACAATACGGCCGGTCATGTTTGAACGCGCATCGGCTTGTTCTGTTGATATCGCTTTTAGCTTGGGGACTAATTTCCATTGGATCAATACGTATGCCACGAGCCACGCGAGCATGGGTAACATTAAACGCACATCAGCAGCGGCAATCATGACCAGCATAGAAGTGAAATACACTAAAATATACATAAGTACATCCAGTAACTTCATCACCGTTTCACGCACGGCAAGCGAGGTTTGCATAACCTTTGTGGCAATTCGGCCAGCAAAGTCATCTTGATAGAATGACACACTCTGCTTGAGTAAATAACGATGCGCTTGCCAGCGAATGGCCATGGGGTAGTTACCCAAAAGCGTTTGATGCACGATAGAGGAATGTAACCAGACAATTACAGGAATGACCACTAACACCATCACCGACATAGCGATAAATGTTGTGCCTTCATCTTGCCACAATGTTTGCGGATCTTTGGTCACTAACAAATCCACTAATTGGCCCATAAAACCAAACAGCGACACTTCTAAGATAGCGAGTACCGCCGTAAGTACCGACATGATAATTAATGGTAAACCAAATCCGCGGGTATAATGGCGGCAAAAGGCATATAAGGTGTTAGGTGGTTGTGTGGGTTCTTCTTCTGGTAATGCTTGGGTCAATGATTCAAAAAATTTAAACATCTAATGCTCTGACTTCATGATGATAATTCTGCCGCCTAGGATAACGTAAAATGGCCACATGTCATGGGTTAAATTGTTACTATATACGAAACGAATGAGTTCAGTTTCCCGCGAGTCATGGTTGTTGTGTGGCTGTAAAGTAATAATATTAAAACGCAGTGAAGAGAAAATGGTTCAGTTTTACGATTAAAAATCTTGAAGATGATAGAGATGAAATAGACCAATAGCGAACATTAACACCGAGTTTATTACGCCAAAAGAGTCGATGCTCAACGGATGTTACTCAACCTCATAAAGAAAACTAAGTCAGTACTAACATAAAACTAATCACCTTAACATTAGCCTCTCGGCCCCCTCTTAACTGGTCAAAATGCTGGCTTTCATGCCTTTCGTCAAGTCGACAATATGGAGGTCATTGATGGTATTTCGGGGCGCTACGCTCAAACGTTTTCAATAATGGTGTGAAATGATTGTGTTACATTTCTGCGAATGCGAATAAACCTCAACTTGATGTGAGTATTTACTTGCTTGATACCAATGATATTAAGTGCTTACACAATATTGTGATGTAATTACGCCGCATGTTCGATTTGGATGCCGACATGAATGTTATCCAGCAGTATTAGCCGCCTCAGCAGGATAATTTCTCAACTCGCTTGCTTGAAATCTATTTAATATTCGCATGCTAACGGGCTTGGTAATTTCATACATTGCAACCTTAGCTCGGCTAAAAAATGTCTTGCCGCAGGGCCAAGGCTATCAACATCTTTAAAAATCAAATGAAGTTGTGATGAGCGTTTACTACTATGGCTTAATCGCAACGGTTTTAGCTGAACCGCTTCAAGTTGTTTTTTTATCGAAGTACCTGGTAGCCATGCAAAGCCCAACCCCTTACAAATCATGTCAATAGATGTTTGTTTATGGCTTACTGTCCAGCGCTGATTTGCCCCCAGCCAGCCTTCATCTTTTTTAGTGGCAAGTGCAGAATCTCGGACAACGATTTGGCGATGGCCTTTAAGATCTTCTAGCGTTAACTCGCGATCAAGTGCATGTAGCGCATGCTCAGGGCTGGCAACCGCAATAAATTCGATGTAACACAAAGACTCACTAAAACCATCACGCAAGGTAATAGGTGATATAGCGATATCAACCTCAGTATTTTCTAGCAGTTCACTCGCGCCGTTGAGCACAGATTCAATCAATTCAATTTGCAGCATCGGGTATTGCATCGAGACATTTTCCAGCACTTGATAGAGTACCGATTGGGGGAAGATCTCATCAACAGCAATTCTTAACTTACTTTCCGTTCCTTGCCCTAAGGTTTGACCGACAGCTTCTATTTTTGCTGCTTCATCAAGTAAAAAGTTTGCCCGCCTTAACATTAACTCGCCCACTTCAGTTAATAGCGTTTTTCGACCTACAATTTTGAACAGCTTAATTTCTAAAGACTCTTCTATTTTTCCAACCGCACTGTGGATACTCGACTGACTTTTATGTACACCTTGTGAAGCTTGGTTAAAGCCGCCAAACTCTACAACAGAGCGAAACATCCGCCATTGCTCTAACGAAATTCTTAACATTGACGATTTCCTTTTTTATTTTAATTTTTTAACTTTTTAACTTTTTCATTTTCTAATTCTGTTAAGCAAACAGCCTTCCACCTGACACCTTTTCACCCTATTCTAATGACTTTCGTTAACGAGTTATCAATAAGTCATTTGCGTCAGTGAGATTATTTCAACGTCTATCTTGCATAAAATAACCTATATTCGTTTAAATATAACAATATTTATTAAAATAAAACTATTTCTTGGTTTTTTAACCGTATAACTTTACAGCTAATATTATTAACAAAGGCTAGAAACATTCTATTTAATAGAATGAAATGTGCGTATTTTAATAATTTTACTTTACTCAAAATTAACTAATACTTACGGCTACATTTTCAACTTTAGTTTTATTTCTCTAGGTAGGTTTTTAATTATGAAAAATATTTTATTAATTAATTCATCGTTAAACGGTGAACAAGGCAATTCAACAATATTAGCAAAAGAACTTTTATCAACGCTAGAGGCAAAATCTAAAGTTAATATTATTGAACGAGATTTAGCCAAACAAGCATTGCCTCATTTAAGCCAACAAGAAATGCTCGCTTGGATGACACCAATTAACGAACGCAATGAAGAGCAAATACAGCTAGCAAGTACTTCAGATATTCTGGTTGAAGAACTACAAGCCAGTGATATGATTATTATTGGTATGCCCATGTATAATTTTGGTATTCCATCAAGCTTTAAAGTATGGATTGATCGCATAGCCAGAGCTGGTATTACCTTCAAATATACAGAACAGGGCCCTGTCGGTTTGCTCGAAGGAAAAAAAGCTATCATTGTCGCCGCCCGAGGCGGAATGTATGTTGGCACACCAAAAGATACCCAAAGCCAATACCTTAAAGACATACTAGCTTTTATCGGCATTTCCGATGTTGAATTTATTTATGCCGAAGGTTTAAGTATGCCAACAAAAGTAGCAAGTTTACAACAAGCTAGCGTAGATATAGCAGCATTAGCGAACAAGTTATTGGCTGTTTAAGCTATAAACTATTTCATCTGCGGGGTGTCCGGTGTCGCCCCCATAATTACAAACTTACGTGTATAGGCAAAATAAAACGTCATTTTTCATACAATCAAAATACATGATGTCTGATATTTTCCATCTTGACATCTATTTTATCTTCTTGAGGGAGTGAACGTCGGTTATTTCAGTCTATTACTCAAGGGTTTTTACATAATTCAGAATTCAAAGTAAACACTTTCTGCTGTTGTCAAAACCAGCACTGAATATTGTTTATGTTCATGAACAGCTTTTATTCAAACAGACTTATCTAAGGCTGTGCTTTACTTTTTGGCGGTAATAATTCGACGACTTCGTCATTTTTTGTCTTCAGCTGACTGAGTATCTTTTCGATCACCAACAGATTTTCATTAGACACATCACTGTGTCTAACCCTTTGCACAGCGAATGCTCGCTATAGCCTTAACCGCACCACCGCATTGCTCACAGGTTTCTATTTCTATCCCAAAACCCGTTTAAGTCTTTGTGCCCAGATCATCGGCTGGTGTTTTTGTGCCCGTGTTCCCACCGCCCTGTAGCCAATGCTTGTTTAGCCTTATTTCGTTTTGCCGGCGTTATTATCACGCGGTGCCGAGAGTTGGCAAGCAAGCGATTTGATGATTTGTACCAAGACATTAATGACAGTGACCAAGCGCATTTGGCCATAAACGGTTGTTAAAAAACGCATCATACTGTCTTGAGCGTAGTCAGCTTCTTGGCTGGTATGTGAGAATAGTTTTACTGTTGATATATTGCTATAACTGTCAACAATGCGGCCGGTCATGTTTGAACGTGCATCGGCTTGTTCTGTTGATATCGCTTTTAGCTTTGAGACTAATCTAAGATAGCGAGTACCGCCGTAAGTACCGACATGATAATTAATGGCAAAGCAAATCCGCGGGTATAATGGCGGCAAAAGGCATATAAGGTGTTAGGTGGTTGGTTGGGTGGGTTCTTCTTCTGGTAATGCTTGGGTCAATGATTAAAAAAATTTAAACATCTGATGCTCTGACTTCATGATGAAAATTCTGCCGCCTAGGATAACGCAAAATGGCCAGGTGTCATGGGTTAAATTGTTACTATATACGAAACGAATGAGTTCGGTTTCCCGCGAGTCGTGGTGGTTGTGCTACTGTAAAGTAATAACATTAATACGCAGTGCAAGAATATGTTGTGATGCCTTGACCAATTGCTTCAAAACCTGTAGCTATCTGTCGGTCACCATCTGTATGTTAATAGTAATTTTTGAACTGAGTCTTGTTTATTGATATAACCTAGCGCAGCACAATTTAATATTATTGCTGCATACAATTCATCATCGTGCATTGATAAGACGATAATCCCCATTTGTGGTCACCAACAATAAAAATGTTTTGTACTTTTAGTCCAGACACTGACAAGATGGAAAGCATGAAGAATCATATTTTTTATTAACTTATGAAAAATAACGTTTTATTTTACCTATACACCCTGTAGTATTTTTAAAATAAATATTGTGGTTGTTTGGTGTTTAAGTTATTTGCGCTATAATTTTTATATACATAGCCCCCACACACGGGATGGCAAAACCACGTCAACTTACCACAATATATTTTAGCAAAAAAAATACCCTTCGCACTTGATTTTTTATGTAGCTTATAGACCAACGATTTGAAAAATAGATGTTTATGCTCCTTTCAACCATGAGATAAAAACCACTATGAATATCATCAATAGGAACAATGTCAGAGTATACGGTAAAGGCGCTAAAACAATCGTTTTTGCCCATGGCTATGGTTGTGATCAATCTATGTGGCGGAGAGTCAGTCCGTCCTTTGAAGATGAATATAGGGTGGTATTATTTGACTATGTCGGCGTAGGTTTGTCTAATGCTGATGCTTATGATCCTCTGCGTTATTCAAGTTTGGCCGGTTATGCCAAAGATATTGTCGAAATTTTTACAGCACTTGATTTGCAAGATGCGATCTTGGTAGGGCATTCGGTCAGCAGTATGATTAGCTTGTTAGCTGCAATCGAAATTCCCCATAGAATCTCAACGTTGATCATGATTTGCCCAACCCCACGCTATTTGAACGACCGACCCGATTACATCGGCGGCTTTGAACAGGCCGACATTGAAGGTTTGCTCGATACAATCGATCGCAATCAACCAGGTTGGGCAGCTCATCTCGCCGGTATTGTTGTAAATAACCCCGATCAACCAGAATTAGCACAAGAACTGGAAGACAGTTTTTGTGCCATGGATCCCGCCATAGCTAAGCGTTTTGCCAAAGCAACTTTTTTGGCGGATAACCGTTCTGATCTGGTTGGTTTTGACAAGCCCTGTTTGATCCTTCAGTGTCAGAACGATTTAGTTGCACCGAATGTCGTAGGCGATTATTTACATCAACATTTGCTTAATAGTCATTTGCAACAGATGAAAGCGACCGGACACAGTCCTCATATGAGTCATCCGTTTGAAACCATCGAATTGATCAAAGAATACCTTGCCAGTCACGTAAAGCAGAACTAAAGAGTGAATATTTAGAGTGGATATATCAAAATTTAATCTTATGGAGGCACCCTGCGGCTTGTTTACCTTTGATGACAGCTTAAGGGTAATGACGGTTAATCAAACCTTAGCCACTATGCTTAACCTTACGATACAAGACTTAGTGGGTAAAAATTTGGATGTAATGCTGACATCATCCAACCGTTTGCAGTTTCATCTGCAAGTGATGCCAATATTGCATCTTCAGGGACATATTGAAGAGATTTCCATGTCTCTGGCTGGCGCAAAAGGGATCGAAATCCCGGTCATTTTTAATGCCGTGCGACGAGAAGTTCAGGGGAGTGCCTATACTGAATGTGTGGTCATGGCTATGAACGAACGTAAACGTCTGGAAGATGAGTTGTTTAATATAAAAAAAGCAACCGAACAAGTGCCCGGTTCCCTTTATCAATTTCAGCTTTTTGCCGACGGGAGTACCTGCTTTCCTTACACGAGTGAGGGAATACGTGATATCTATGAGTTAAGCCCGCTACAGTTAAAAAAAGACGCAGATTTAGCGTTTAAACGCATTCACTTGGATGATGTAGAGGTGCTCAAACAAGACATGGTGGATTCTGCCAAAAACCTCACTGTATGGCATCAACAATATCGTGTGATTTTACCCAAAGCGGGCATCCGCTGGCTGGAGGGTAATGCCACCCCTGAAGCCCGCGCCGATGGCAGTACAATATGGCATGGTTATATTAACGATATTACCGAGCGAAAAGCGTTAGAACTTTCGTTGTCCAACGAATTTGAACGCTCGCGAGTGACGCTAAGTTCCATCGGCGATGCGGTTATTACCACCAATGAGCGCCAAGTGGTCGAATACATCAACCCCATTGCAGAGCAATTAACTGGCTGGAAATTGGCCGATGCCATAGGTCAACCCGTAACTAGGGTGTTTAACATCATTAATCAACATACTCGGCTGGTGGCAAAAAGCCCTATTGCCCATGTTTTGGACGATGGTGCCATTGTTGGGCTGACTCGCGACACAGTGTTGCTCAGTAAGGATGGAAGTGAGTATTCGCTGGAATGCTCTGCAGCACCGATTTTTACTCTTGGTGATGTAATAACGGGTGTCGTTATGGTTTTTCGTGATGTAACCGGCCAAAAAAGACTGAAGGAGGAAGTGGATCATCATCGTGCCAGTCATGATCATTTGACTGGACTGGCGAACCGCAGAGAATTTGATCGTAAATTACTTGAAATGTTTGATTCATCAATTTCTACTGGTGTTGCACATGTATTGTGTTCCATCGATTTGGATCAGTTTAAGATAGTCAATGACAGCTGCGGACATTCTGCTGGCAACACACTATTAAAAGAAATTTCGGCGATACTTACTCTAAACGTGTGTGACAAAGATCTGGTGGCGCGAACCGGGGGGGATGAATTTTCTCTTTTACTTGAGGGCTATGATCTCAAAGCGGCTCAACGAATAGCACAACAGGCTTGTGACAAAATTGCGAACATTCGTTTTTATCACAAAGGTAAATTTGTTCACGTCAGCGCCAGCATAGGCCTAGTAGCTTTCGATGGGAAATGGGAAAATGCCCAGGCAGTGCAACTGGCTGCCGTTAGCGCCTGTTTAGCTGCGAAACATCAAGGTGGCGGTCGTGTACAAATATATTCAGATACAGATTTAACGGTAATGGAGCTGCGAGATCAGATGCAGTGGGCTTCTCGCTTGCAACAAGCCATTAATGAAAATCGCTTTGAACTTTTTGCCCAACCCATCATGGCACTTGATCAACAAGCAGAACAAGGACTACATTTTGAAGTGCTATTGCGCTTACGTGATACCGATGGAAGTCTGGTCTCGCCTGCGTTATTTATGGCTTCCGCTGAACGATTTGGCTTAGCTGGGCAAATCGATCGTTGGCTAGTAAATCGAGTCTTAGAGTGGATGAAAACCTATGCTCATGAGTTGGATAAAATTAATATAATCGCCGTAAACTTATCTGGAAAGTCGGTTGGTGATCGTGATTTTCATCACTTTTTGCTCGAGGCATTGGATCACGCTCAGGTACCGGTACAAAAAATTTCATTCGAAATTACTGAAACAGCAGCAATCGATAACCTGGATATCGCCACTGAGTTTATTACTATGCTGCATCAGCGCGGTGCGAAAATATCCCTCGATGATTTTGGCAGTGGTATGTCATCAATGGCTTATCTTAAAAAACTTGCGGTTGATTATTTGAAAATTGACGGACAGTTTGTGAAAGATATGGCAAACGACAGAGTTGATTGTGCGATGGTTCGTAGTATTAATGAAATTGCGCATTTAACCGGAAAAGTCACTATTGCTGAGTTTGTTGAAAATGCCGATATATTGATGTTATTAAAAGATATAGGTATTGATTTTGCCCAGGGATACCACATTGGCAAACCACAGCCAATCAATGAAATTTTTGCCTGGAAAAATATAACGAATACAAGACTAAGCGGTGAAGATCAGTAGATGGAATTTTCGTCGACAAAGGGCTGTCATAGTGTTGAACGTTGTTAACGCACTACTTTAACGTTTCTGACCCTGTTGATTATTGAAGATAAACCTTGTGTTGATAGATATTGAAAATATTGTTAACGCATGTAGACCGTCATTCAATCGCGACTCGAACCGCCTTGCGTGTTCGTGTGTTGTAGGCAACAATCTCGCCGGACGAGACCCCAATTCCAGATACAGCCTGGATGACCACTTGATGCGTGACCATTAGTGTAAGACTATTTTGGCTGAGCGCTGCAAGCTTTTCTTGCAGCAACTTAAGTGTTTCATTGCGATCAGCGTGCCCTTCAAAAAATGAGTTAAGACCAGCAAATCTTTCAACTTCGCCAAGTTGTAAAAGTTTGGCTGTTTCCAGGCAACGACACCAATAGCTTGAATAAATTTTATCAATCACTATAGCCGACTGCTTTAACTTCTGCCCTAATGAGATAGCTTGACTTCGACCAACGGCATCCAGATTTCTCTGTGTATTGCATTGGTTAATAACAAAATTAGCGGGATCACCAAAACCCGGAGCAATAGCATGGCGCATCAATAGTACGTTGGCATCGATTTTCCGTAGCTTATCCATAATAGGGTCAACATTTGTCGTGGCAAAGGCGTTCTGCACGCTAGCTGATAATATGACAAGAACTAATAATAAATTACCTACTAGCATATGTTTTGAGCCACTGTTGGTTGATATTATGATTAATACAGTCACCTCATGTAACATATATTACATCAGGTGACTTAATTCTGAATTTTGAATTTGAAACGATTTATAGAGTCCCTTTATAAAAAACTATAAAAAAACTAATCCTAATGATATAACAATGCCAGAATAGACAAGTATAACTAAACAATAGCCCATAATATCTCTTGCTCCAAGTTTAGCAATTCCCAATAATGGTAAAGCCCAAAATGGTTGTATCATGTTTGTCCAAGCATCTCCCCAGGCAATTGCCATTGCCGTTCTGGCCGTATCTACGCCAAGTTCAATGGCTGCTGGCATCATAATAGGTGCTTGAACAACCCACTGTCCGCCACCCGAGGGGACGAAAAAGTTCACAACTCCTGCACTTAAAAAAGTAAATAAAGGAAAAGTATTTACTGTAGAGATATTAACAAAACCTTGTGAAATATATCCAGCAAGTGAAACACCATCTGGACCCATAAATTTCATCAGTCCCATTATTCCAGCATAAAAAGGGAATTGTAGTAAAATACCACCGACATTTTTTGACGCATCAGCCACTGCACGTACTACTTTAATCGGGGTGCCATGTAAAATAATGGCAGTAAATAAGAAGATAAAATTAATTATATTCAAATTTAGAGCAAATCCATTTTCGATAAAATAAGAGAAAATAAAACTATATCCTAAAACACCCAGTGCTCTATTTATCCATTTAGAATTTTCAAGTTTTTGCGCTGGCGTCATATTATTTTTATCTAATGTTTCCACTATTTCAGCTTCAAATAAGCGGGTATCCACTTCAATGGTATTTTCTTTTGAAGGATGCATAAACTTTAGAATAAAAGGTAATGTAAGCACAAGTATGGCGACAATAATTAAATTATATGACGAAAATATGGTTTCGCTTGTTGGAATAGCTTGTGTTAATGCCCCATTTGTTATTTCTGCTAGACCAGTAGATGAGGCAATCGTTAATGGAATAGAGCCTGAAAAACCTGCATGCCAAATCAAAAAACCAACGTAGGCAGAAGCGATTAATAATGGATAATGAACTCCTTTTACTTTATGAGCGACTTCTCTCGCAAAAATTGCCCCAATAACTAAACCAAAGCCCCAGTTAATAAAACTGGCAACTAATGCAACAAAACTGACCAGAAGTATTGCTTGTCCTGGTGTTTTTGAAAATCCAGCGAGTTTAGATAAATATTTTTTAAAAACATCTGTTGTTGCTAATATGGTGCCAGTGACCAGCACCAGTGCCATCTGCATTGCGAATGACAAAATAGACCAAAAACCTCCATACCAAGCTGTGACCAAATCCATAGGAGAGCTTTGTGTAAGAGGTATAGCGGCAATAAACACAACAAATGTTAATATAACGGCAAAAACAAATGGATCAGGAAGCCAATTTTTCACCAAACTAACAGAGCTGTCAGTAAACTTAACAAATATGTTTTTCATGTTATTCCTTTTTTAATATCTGATTTTTAAGCACTTAACAAATACTACTATTTTACGCCCCTTCATTCGAATTTAGTGTCACTTCGTATGAAACTGGTGTTACATTTTTGACATCTTTAAAGCTAGCAGAGTAGATGCTTGATACCAAGTGCTTTAGTACTTTCTTTAACAATAACTGATTGATACTGCCAATATAGTGTTTTATTTTTCGCGGCAATATCTATAGCCAAACCACTTGAAGATCATAAACCATTATTTGGCACAGTAAGCAGCATTAACTATCGCCATTCAAAAGCTAGAATTAGAAGTTGGGCTAAAGTTAATTAACCGTGCGGAAAAAACGCTTTATTAACCGCTGAAGGTGAAGTGCTATATAAATTGTCTACTCAACTATTAAGCCAAATAAAACAAGTTGAATTAGAAGAGTTAAAAAATCTCGAACGGGACACCATTCGTTTTGGCGTTCCAGCCATGATGGGCTATTACTACTTGCCAAAAATATTGACCGCATTTAAACAAAAACATCGAAAAATAAAAATACACTTAGTTGACTAAGGTACAGCAGCGCTGGAGAATACATTGCTCAACGGCGAATAAAACACCCTCATTATTAATGAAAGCTAAGTGTTGTGGTGATTAAAGTAATATTGCAATAAGTGATTGCCAACGCCCCCTTGTTGGCTGCAATGGCTTGCATTAACAGCACTTGGTGCCAGCGCCACTAAATGTCAGTTTAGTGGCGCCTGTGAAAACTCGACTAATGGAATAGCTTCAGTAATCGCTAAGACTTATACATATGGATGTCTCGTTGGGGGTACGGAATAGTAATACCTTCCTTATCGAAGGCTTTTTTCACTTTTTCATGCATGTCCCAGTAGTATGGCCACAGGTCATCGGTAGCAACCCAAGGTCGGAACATCAGATTGACTGAGTTATCGCCAAGGCTGCCAACACAGATTCTTGGCTCAGGATCTTTCAGAGAGCGTTCGTCCTCCTCAAATAGCCGTTGGAGAATGGCCTTCGCTTTGTCGATGTCGTCGTCGTAGTGGATGCCAAAGGTCATGTCGCAGCGACGATTTTTGTAAATACTGACATTTACCAAGGTGGCGTTAGATAAACTGCCATTTGGAATGACAATACGCCGGTTGTCGAAAGTATCCACCACAGTATAGAGGATCTGGATTTCGGTGACAGCACCATGAAAACCTTGAGCTTCGATGGTATCGCCCACTTTGAAAGGTTTAAAAATCAGGATCAGCACACCGCCAGCAAAATTGGCTAGGCTTCCCTGTAACGCAAGTCCTATCGCCAGACCAGCAGCACCGATCACCGCAATAAACGAGGTCGTTGCAATACCGATCATCGAGGCGACTGAAATAAGTAGCATAACTTTCATAACGGCACTGGTTAGTCCACACAGAAACTTATTCAGTGTTGGGTCTTTAGCGCCAATCTTTTTGTCTAGAACCCCGACAAAGCGGTTGATCAGCCATAGACCCACAACTAATGTAATAATAGCAAGCACAAATTTAGGTGCGTAAGTGATCACCAGCGATATACCTTGGTCTATTAACTGCGAAACATTTATGTTTGTTCCAATAATTTCTTCCATTCAGTGGTTCCCTACTTGTGATGAGTTACTAGTTGAATATTATAAGGACAAACACGGTAACACATCTATGCACCAGACTTAGACTGTAGTGAGTTTAAAATATGTGACCTGATGATTAAAACAAGGTCACAAAAAATAAGACCTGACTTTAGATGATCTTGTGGCTTGGTATGGCTAGACACAGTTGAATTACGCTGAAGAGGTATATTGACGCTAGCCCTTGTCAATAATCTATAAACGACGGTATAAACGACAGAAAGTGGATTTTAGCGGCTAAAGATGAGTAATTTATGGCGCTATTGTTGGAAATTCTAACCTTAAATAAACAAAAGCTAACGTTCGCTTTAGCCTATAAATCAATATTAGTTAGGATGATTTTAATAACAAAAACCAGCCCTTTTGTGTCGATAGTCAACTTTTTTAGCACCAGTGAAGCTCATTTTTATATCTGGAAAAATTACCCGAGATGTCTATTAATACCCCTTGGATTATGGCGTTTATCAAGCAAGGCTATAAAAAACCGCGTTAAAATATCTCTAGTACAGTTACCGAATTGTTCGTTATCCAAACTGCAAAAAAACTTGATAACACCCCACAGGTAAGACAGAAAATTTAATTTCTAAAGCGCTTTTTTATGCTTGCAGCACCTTGTTTGTTATTGTACAGTAATGAACTTTAGCGGCCCGCAAGTTCCGCCAAGCGAAACACTGGATATTATTTTGAAGAGTCATCACAATGAATAAGATTAGCAAATTTTTCAAAGTAGCCACATTCACAGCCGCTGCTTTGAGTGCAATTCCTGCGGTTGCAGCAACTGTGCTCACTTATGGTGAACCTGGGCCAAACCGAGGCGCCCGTGCAGGTGCCACTAAATGGTTTGCACAGGAAGTTGACAAGCGCTCTGGTGGTGATTTAAAAATTGATATTATGTGGGGCGGCGCCTTATTTAAATCAAATGCCTCACGAGAATCTATTGCTGCTGGCGTGGTAGATATGGGCACCATTATCCCAGATTACTTTCCTAAAGAAATGGTTTCTGCTTCACTGACTAACTTGCCCTTTGAAAATTTAGATCCCTGGGTAGGACTAAAAGCGAACTATGACCACATGCAATCGCCTGAAGTGATACACAGTTTGGCTGAGCAAAATTTAGCCTTCGTCACTTCGTACATGCTTTCTAGCGTTATTATCTTATGCAAAGGCGACGCTGTTCGTTCAATAGATGATATAAGAAATAAAAAAATACGTGGCGTAGGTACCTTCGGGAAAATATTTGGCGACTTAGGCGCAAACTTGGTTAGCATGAGCATTTATAAGGCTTATCAAGGACTAGGTAACGGTTTACTCGATTGTAGTCAAGGTTATATGAACGCCACCATCGCCCTAAAGCAACATGAAGCGGCAGACAGTTTAACCAAACTCAATTGGGGGATTTATACCGGATTGGGCATGTATATTAATAAAAAGTCACTAACCAAATTGAGTCCCTCTCAGAGAAAAGTGTTAGATGAAGTCGGCGCTGATTTTATCAACCATATTGGTCAAAATGTAGTAAAAGCTGACAATAGAGCAGAGCAATTATTAACCCAAGGGATTAATGGCCACAAATTGGAAATTATTAGTCTCCCTCCTGAAGACTCTGCGAAATTATATTTAGCCAGCCAATCTCACATTAGTAAATGGGAAAATGAAGCCAATAAAAGTGACCTTGATGGCAAGGCCATGGTTGAAAACTATAAAGCACTGCTCACTAAATACAGCCAAGAACGCGATCTAAAAGGCTACCCTTGGACACGTTAATTTAATTACATCTGTTTCATTAATGAGCTGATGAACTTTATACACAATAAAAATGGCCAAATATAAGGCCTTTATTTTAACTGGTATAAAGGGTCACAACATAGTGAGATGGGTATTACATAGAGTTTATTATTATGTTGAAAAAAATGGAACAGGGAGCATTGATTGTCGCTGGGGTATGTATTGTCACTCTCGGACTCATGATCACTCTAACGGTAGTGACGCGTAACCTTTTTGGCTGGGGCGTTACTGATGATGTTGTTATCGTTCGAGAACTCATGGTAGGTGCTGTTTTTCTACCATTAGCTTATGTCACCGCAGATTATAGTCACATTACTATAGAGTTCTTATTTAAACGCTTGGGTAAACACAGCAAATTATGGTTGCTTGCCATTGGCTCTTTCATCAGTTTATTAATATTAATGCCACTTGCCTTCGCCGCTTGGAAGGGTTTTTTTCATGCGGCCAGCAGTGGTGCCTATTTTTTTAGCGAGTTAGACCTACCTGAATGGCCGGGGAGATTGGCCTTTTTCGTTGGAGCTGCACTCTTTATTATCCGTTTATTAGTGATTTTTATTGCTGATTTTCGAGCCGCTATTTCTGGTAATACTGAACATCTTGTGCAGCGCTCTGACGCTGCATACAATACAACTGAAGAGGGTTAATCTGTGGATCCATTGATGCTTGGGCTAGTCGGGTTTGCCTGTACCTTGCTTTTACTTATGTTCCGTGTGCCAATCGCCTTCAGTTTGGCTGGTGTATCATCGGTATTTATCTTTTTATTTTTTGCCATGCGCTCTGGTGGTTTTGATATTGAATCAGCTGTAGCACCGACACTGACCATGATTTCATCCAATGCGTTTGACTTGGTGCATTCTTATGATCTGAGTATGATACCGCTATTCGTGCTGTTAGGTCATATCGCCTTCCATACCGGTATCACTACTGATATATATCATGCTGCACGCGTTTGGCTAAAACGCTTACCTGGCGGTGTGGCTATGGCCTCTATTTTTGGCTGTGGTGGCTTCTCCGCCATTACCGGCTCCAGCATAGCTTGCGCGTCGGCTATGGGTAAAATCTGCGTGCCAGAAATGTTACGTATGGGTTATGATAAGCGCCTAGCAACTTCTACCGTCGCTGTTGGCGGCACGCTAGGTTCGCTGATCCCGCCCAGTGTGCTATTTATTGTTTACGGTATTTTTACCGAAATGTCTGTCAGCCGCCTGTTCTTGGCCGGTGTCATCCCAGGTCTAATATCACTAGTCGGTTTTTTAGTGGTGATCTACATCTGGGTAAAGCGTAATCCCAGTGATGCGCCCGCCGATACCACCCTACTGATAAAGGGAGACCGCCGCAAAGCCGCCATAAGATGTTGGCCCGCTGTGTTACTTTTTACCATTATCATTGGCGGTATTTATGGTGGTTTATTCACCGCGACCGAAGCCGCAGCGATCAGCGCATTTTCGGTGATTATCATAGGGTCATTGCAAAAACGCCTTAATTGGCAGCAGTTTATGCAATCAATTAAAGAAACCTGTACGCAAACCACGTCTATCTTCTTTATCGCCGCTGGTGCAAAAATATTTGTCGGCTTTGTTGCGCTAACCGGTATGGCACCTGCACTGGTCGGCCTTATCGAGGCTGCCGATGTATCTTTATGGCTATTGCTGGTCATGATCGCAGGGGTATATTTTCTCCTAGGCATGTTTCTTGACCCGCTAGGTATTATGGTACTTACCTTACCTTTTTTAATCCCTATGGTAGAAGGTTATGGCTTAGACTTAATTTGGTTTGGCGTAGTGATAATAAAGTTGCTTGAAATAAGCTTGATCACCCCGCCGGTAGGATTAAACGTTTTTGTTATCGCCAGTGTCACTAAACCTTCGGTCGCGGTATATGACATTTTTATGGGCGTGACAAGATTTTTGGTGATGGACATCTTGGTACTGGTGGCAATTATCGCCTTCCCTATCCTGTCGTTGCTCTTGCCTAATCTTATGATGTAACAATTATTATTCGCACTTTGGCCAATAGATTAAAGACGAAAGCGAACATACTAGGTTACTAGCTTATGTTCGCTGTTCAAATATTAAAATATTGAAAAATAGGTACATCAGATTATATTTACCATTTCAGCATAACCCTTTTCAACGGGTGTTCACACAGAGGCAATATCACCAGATAATATCGCGGGTTAGGTCTATTAGCGATAACTGACAGGGGTGTTCTTAGGCATATAACAGCACCGACAAAGACAGATTTCCAGCCAAGTAATAGCTAAATATACGTGAACTGCTCGGCCTTGTTATCTATTTTCATCTTTGTGCAGAATCCTTTCTGGTGCAATTGCCCACCATACAAACCAAATAAATAATAATTGCATGGGTAGGCGAAGATATAAAAAGAACACTGAAATATCGTGATATTTTTCTGGCTGCAAAGCCATATTTATATTAGCCGGATAAACAGTAACAATTAAGGCAATTAACCCATAACCCGCTAACAAACGAGTTTTAGGCACCAAAAGGCCTATCGCACCCAAAACTTCAAATACACCACTGATGAGAACAAGTTCTTTGTGATAAGGCAAATAATCTGGCATCGCCATTATAAAAAAGTCAGCAGAAATAAAATGGGCGATACCGCCGATAAGAAAGAACAAGGCAATAATTAAAAGTGGCAAGCGAGGCATCAGTTATTCTCCGTATTCATTTTTTCCAAAGCTCAAATAAAGGCGATTAATAGTTTACTTAAAGCTAAAGTGAAGCCGAGCCAAGTAAACGCTTAGCACTTTGCTTTAATTATTTTTTATGCGGCTGTTTTTACCCATGACTTTGCTATCGATATTGTATTGCTATCAAGATGGTATTTCATTGACCTAGTATTTCATTGACCTAAATACCTAAATACCTAAGTACCTAACACATAGCAAAAAGCCTTTGCAGTAAACAAAGGCTTTTTAGCACTCAATCATGTGAAATACTCAGTCATGTCAAAGGATTAAACTAAGATATAATCTTAAAATTGAATTAACGTGGCTTCAATATTACGCACCATGCTTTTTAATTGCGGCGCAACTTCGCCCGCCAAGAATTCTTTCGACAATCTAAACGCCGGGCCACCCGCATTGAATACGTAGATTTGACCTTGAGTAAGTTTTAACGGTACTGCAATAGCATTGGTATCTCGCTCCCAATCGCCCCAAGAATGGCAATAACCAAATTCTTTATAGCTTTCCAACGCTTGATCAATACCCACTTTAACCGCGTCAAACTTATCACCAAGCTTTTCTTTGAAATGTCGTAAAAAGAAGTCACGCTCTTCTTCTGATAATGCCACTAAATAAGCTCGCCCTGCCGCCGTAGTGGCCATAGGTATTTTATCGCCAATATCTTTTTTAAAGGTAACAATATCTTTTGGCGCGCAATGATCAACATAAATCATGTCTAGTCGGTCGCGGTCTGCGAGGCCTATTGATGTACCTGTTTCAATTGACAGCTCTTTCATCTGGGGGTTCGCCACTTGGCGAATGCCAAGATTAGAAACAAAGGCATAACCCAATGCCAACACACCAGCGCCAAGCTGGTATTTTTCTAAGCGCTTTGAATAAGTTAGGTAGCCTAGGCTGGTCAAGGTATAGGTTAAGCGAGATATACTTGATTTGGGTAATCCGGTTCGTTGAGCAATTTCCTGGTTACCAAGAAATCCGTCTCCGGGGTTAAATGCCCGTAATATATCTAACCCTCTGGCAAGCGCCTCGACAAACTTACGATCTACTTCCCCATTTATTTCTCTTGGCATACCAGTTAATGTATTCATTTTGAGCTACTCAGTTGTTAATCACACTAGACGTAGTGACTTATTGTAACTGTCAATACTTTTCAAATAATGGCGCTATAATCTCATTTTTTGCTCTAAAAATAAAGATGATAGATAGCTTTAAGAATAAATTTATAGACTAATAGCAGCAAGTTAGCTTAATAGCATTAACCATATACTGTCACATATCGCCTTATTTGATTTGTTATTGAGATGTAAACACTGCAAACCAACAAACGAAATCAACACTAAGGTAGATTTCAACGCTTAACAAATTCACGTTTTATAAGAAGAAAACAAATAAATAAGCTGATTTTTTGTATAAAGTTAGGCACATTGATGGGCAAATATGATAGCAAGCTTGTACCCAAAATAATGAATTTATTATCGATGTTCAGACATATATTGACGAAAAATGTCAAGTTATAGCAGATGATTTTTGATGGCTTTGTTGATGTGATTGTTGTTGATTGTGATGGTGATGATAGTTTTGACGCAGAAGATATTAGCTGACAAGTATGCCAACTAATATACCAGCGAAAGTAAATCTAACCTATTTTTGCTAAAGCAAATGAAAGCCAAGCGTCATCTAACCTGCTTGGCTTTTAATTTATGGCATTAGCATTAAGCTCAACATAAAACTCACCACTGAGCTCACCACTGAGTTATCAGTACTTACAAAGCACTCTCTAATTCGGGTAAGGCTTCAAATAGATCCGCTACCAGACCGTAGTCAGCCACTTGGAAAATAGGCGCTTCTGGGTCTTTGTTAATCGCGACAATAACTTTTGAGTCTTTCATACCAGCAAGATGTTGAATAGCTCCCGAAATACCGACCGCTATGTATAAATCTGGCGCGACAATTTTACCCGTTTGCCCTACTTGCATGTCATTAGACACAAAGCCCGCGTCGACAGCCGCGCGTGATGCGCCAATGCCAGCACCTAACTTGTCAGCAATGCCATCTAATAACCTAAAGTTTTCACCATTTTGCATGCCACGACCACCGGAAATAATCACCCTGGCGGCACCTAAATCAGGACGTGCTGAAACCGTTAACTCGTCACTGACATGGCTTGAAATACCGGCGTCTTTAACCTTATCTAATAAGATAATTTCTGCAGCGCCATCAGTGGCAACCGCATCAAACCCGGTTGAACGCACAGTGATCACTTTTTTAGCATCTAAACTTTTTACGGTTGCAATAGCATTGCCGGCATAGATAGGACGCACAAAGGTGTCCGCACTTTCAACCGCCACAATATCTGAAATTTGAGCCACATCTAATAAAGCGGCAACGCGAGGCATAAAGTTTTTGCCTGTGGTTAATGCCGTTGCCATAACGACACTGTAATCAGCCGCTAATTCAGTCACTAATAAACTGATATTTTCTGCCAGTTGATGCTCGTATGCGACATTATCAGCCACCAGTACCTTAGTAACACCATTAACTTTTGCCGCTTGTTCTGCAACACTTTGACAGTGATGCCCAGCAACTAAAATAGTGATGTCTCCGCCTATTTGTTGAGCCGCCGCTACCGCTTTTAAGGTATCAGCTTTTAACGCGCTGTTGTCGTGTTCTGCGTAAACTAAAATACTCATGAGATCACCTTGGCTTCATTTCTTAACTTTTCAACTAATGCATCAATGGATTCAACCATAATGCCGGCTTGCCGCTCTTTGGGAGGAGAAACCTTTAATAACTGAGTACGTGGGGTTAAATCAATACCAAAATCACTCGCCAACTTCACCACTAATGGCTTACGTTTAGCTTTCATAATATTAGGTAAAGAGGCGTAACGGGGTTCGTTTAAACGTAAGTCCGTAGTGACAATAGCGGGTAAGTTTAGCGCCACAGTTTGCAAGCCGCTGTCGACTTCACGTGTGACCTTAATTTTGTCGCCTTCAACCTTAACTTGGGAGGCGAAAGTACCTTGGGCAAAACCGGTTAGTGCGCCCAGCATTTGGCCAGTTTGGTTGTTATCGCTGTCGATAGACTGCTTACCTAAGATAACTAATTGAGGCTGTTCTTCTTCAACAATTTTTTGTAATAACTTGGCAATATGTAACGCGTCGAGCGTTAGCTCAGTATCGATATGAATCGCACGATCAGCGCCTAAAGCCAGTGCGGTACGCAGTTGTTCTTGACAACTTTTCTGACCAATAGAAACCGCAATAACTTCAGTGGCTGTGCCCGCTTCTTTAAGACGAACAGCTTCTTCTACCGCAATTTCACAAAACGGGTTAAGGGCCATCTTAACGTTGGCTAAATCAACGTTTGAGTTATCTGGTTTAACACGCACTTTGACGTTGTAGTCGATGACACGTTTGATGGGGACTAATACTTTCATGAAATTTACTGCTCCTCGATGAGTTATCTGAAATAATTTTTGTTGTTATTGTTTTTTAATTTGGTTCTGCTGTAGTTAATTGTCATCGTCTTAGATAAAATTAACTTGGCTATTCATATTTAATCCATTGCATTAATTGCCCGTTTGACAGTTGACGGACTGAAGTCCGACCTACAAAAAAATTTAGCTAACATGCTAATTTTCTTTCTAACCCTTTAAGAAATCGACAGCATAACCTAGCAACAGTTTTGTAAAACTTCGCCTTAAATTGATGCACCACCACGGGCTAACTCTTTTTCTAACAAGGTTAATGCCGTGCTAGGAAGGTTAATCTTACTTTGCAGTTCATGGCTAAAAGAAACAATAATGCTTTCACTTTTAGCGGCAACCTTTTGATGGTTTTCACTATAAATAATTTGACTTAAAGTAAACCTATCCTTGCTTATTTGCTCAACTTTGGTCGCAACAATAAGGTTATCAGGATAAGTTACTGGAAACTTGAACTTACAATCGATATAAGCCACAACAAAGCCGAGTTTGTCTTCGCCAAGTGCGGCTCTAATTTGACTGTCAGTAAAAAAATTAACCCGTCCTTCTTCACAGTAACGAAAATAATTGGTGTTATTAACATGGCCTAACATATCAATATCACCCCATCTAACCGGATGTTTTATTTGGTGAGGATAATGTTGTAATTGTTCGTTCAAAAAATTCTCCACTTCTTTGCTGGTCTTTTTATCTGCTGGGGCTCTGACTAATGCCCAACCCCGTTTAACGGCATCATTGGGTGAAAATTAACTCACGCTTTTCGATAACGAAATACGCCTTGCCCTGAAGCAATGATATTGTCAAAAGAGTCGAATACCTCGGCCGAGCCATAATAGATATTTCGACCCGACGCGGTCACTTTGCCAATCGCATAAAGGCTGTTGGACTGCGCTTGTCCCAAATAATTTATGTTTAAAGATAAAGTTAATGCTTTTTTATAATCAAGCGGATCGTCACTATGGGCGCCCGATAGTGCCGTGGCGGCATCTAATAAGGTCGAAATAAAGCCACCGTGGGGGATCCCTGAACGGTTAAGATGTTCAGGCTTAAGCTCAGCACTAATTTTAATATGATTTTTATGCCATTCTTCGACCACAAAACCTAAATGGTTATTGAATGCCGGCATGGTTTTATTTGCCCAAGGTTTCATTGTAAACTCTTATTTTTTTGTTCTGGCGGCTATAGATTCTTCACTTTGCAGTAGCTGTGCAAAGATCACTAACTCATTTTTAATCACATCGTGCAGTATCGCTTGCCCAGAGGCTTTCAGAAGTTTTTTGCTAGCACGCAAAGCATTTTGCGGTTTCAGCGCTAAGGCTTTGGCTTTACTTAAGGCAAAATCAAATACCTCAGACTTGTCTAATTGTTGATTAACTATGCCGATATTAATCGCCGTTTCAGTATTAAAAGCCTCGCCGAGCATTAACAACTCAGCGGCTTTACGATGGCCAGCTAACTGAGGAATAATCAGGCTTGAACCACCTTCAGGGCAAACACCTAAATCAACAAATGGCATTTTAAAATAAGTTTCTGAGGCGTATACCAAATCAAAATGCAGCAACATAGTTACGCCTATACCCACGGCAACACCAGATACTGCGCCGACAATCGGCTTAGGATAGTTATACAGCTCATACAATAAAGTGGCGGCCGGTGAGGGTTCATTGGCATCACGATTATTAAAGTCTTTTAAATCATTACCCGCTGAAAAAGCCTCTTGTGTGCCATGTATCAGTACCACTTTGATACTTTCATCAGTCACACTGTCTTTCAGGGCTTTAGCCATAGCGGCATACATTACACTGCTTAAGGCATTTTTTTTCTCGGGGCGATTAATCGCTAAGTGTAAAACACCACTGTCCTGATAAATTAAGATGTGTTCTTGATCTTTCATATGAAGAGTACCTATTTTTTTTGTAGACTATTTAAACGCGATAGCGCCACATCGTATTCTGTTTTAAAGCGTTCCACGACAGTAGCAACAGTCGCAATATCGGTAATACTGCCCAAGCCTTGTCCTGCACCCCAAATGTCTTTCCAAGCCTTAGTTTTACTGCCCCCTGATGAGCCAAACTTCATTTTGTTTTTATCACCTTCTTCTAAATCATCAGGGTTTAAGCCGGCATTAGTAATACTGGGTTTGAGATAATTGCCATGAACACCGGTAAATAACGAGCTATAAACAATATCTTTCGCGCTATGCTCAACTAACATTTTTTTGTATGCTTGATCGGCATTAGCTTCTTTAGTGGCAATAAAAGAGGTGCCAATATAAGCAAAATCTGCCCCTAAAGCTTGCGCTGATAATATAGAAGCGCCATTAGCAATAGCGCCTGACAAGGCAATAGGGCCATCAAAAATTTGTTTAATTTCACTCACTAAAGCAAAAGGGCTTAAAGTACCTGCATGGCCACCTGCGCCAGCACACACCAACACTAAGCCATCAACACCGGCTTCTATGGCTTTTTCGGCGTGGCGAATATTAATAATATCGTGAAAAATAATGCCGCCATAAGCTTGAATACGCTGCACTAAGGTAGGATCTAATGCCCGTAAGCTGGTAATAATTACCGGCACTTTATATTCAATACAGGTATTTATATCGGCCTCTAAGCGGTCATTACTCTTGTGCACAATTAAATTAACCGCATAAGGCGCAACGATGGCGTTAGGGTTCGCAACTTGATAGCTATCTAACTCAGTTTTAATGGTGGTGAGCCATTCAGCCAACAATGATTGTGGACGGGCATTAAGCGCTGGAAAAGAGCCAACAATGCCCGCTTTACACTCTGCGATAACGAGTTCTGGTCCCGAGACGATGAACATAGGAGCGCTGATAACAGGCAAAGATAGTTTGTTTTGTAATGTTTTTGGAATTGGCATGTCGATCCCCTAAAAAATATTTGTTGTGATAAAAAAAATGAGCTGCGCTAAAAACTGGCATAATACCCATCTCACTAACCTTGTGATCATTTCACCTGATTAAAATAAGCCACTGCTTGGTTATTTATCTCATAATTAAAACATAAGTAATTAAAACATAAATAATTAAAATGAATCCCCTCTATTTGGCCATTTTTACGGCGTATAAAGTAAAAGCGTTGTTGTCGTTAATTGTCGTCGTCTCAAGTGAAACTAACTTAGCTATTTATATTTGGCCCATCACGTTAACCAGTGGCTAAACGGTTGACGGACTAAAGTCCGACCTACAAAACAATCGCTAAACGCTACGCGATCACCCATAAATTTTATGTAGGCTTTTGTAGGTTGGACTTTAGTCCATCAAGTTAAATGCAATTTAACTCTGCTTGGCACAAATGCCGAGCGACAAAAATACCCGTTGCAAATCTGTGTTAATCCATCACGTTAAGCACTGGCTAAACGGTTGACGGACTAAAGTCCGTCCTACAAAACAATCGCTAAACACTACGCGATCACCCGTAAATTTTATCTGGGCCTTTGTAGGTTGAACTTTAGTCCATCAAGTTAAATGCAATTTAACCATGCTCGGCACAAATGCCGATTAACAAAAATACCCGTTTCAAATCTGTGTTAACTCATCGCGTCAAGCACTGGCTAAACGGTTGACGGACTAAAGTCCGACCTACAAAAAAATCGCTAAACGCTACGCGATCACCTGTAAATCTTATCTGGGCCTTTGTAGGTTGGACTTTAGTCCATCAGATTAAATGCAATTTAACCGTGCTCGGCACAAATGCCGATTAACAAAAATACCCGTTTCAAATCTGTGTTAACCCATCACGTTAAGCACTGGCTAAAGGGTTGACGGACTAAAGTCCGACCTACAAAACAATCGCTAAACGCTACGCGATCACCCGTAAATCTTATCTGGGCCTTTGTAGGTTGGACTTTAGTCCATCAAGTTAAATGCAATTTAACCCTGCTCATCACAAAGGTCGATTAACAAATGTCGATTAACAAATGTCGATTAACAAAACTTATAACTTGTTTAGCTATTGGACCACTCAGATAAGGTTTTACCTTCTGCAACAAGTTGTTTTAATAACGCCGCAGGTTGCCAAAACTCTTCACCATAAGTCGCACCAAACTGACAAATGGTTTGATAAACTTTCTCTAAACCTATGGTTTCAGCATAAAACATCGGACCGCCTCGAAAAGCCGGAAATCCATAACCGAATGCGTAAACTACATCGATATCACTTGGGCGTTGGGCAATACCTTCTTCCAGTATTTTAAAGCCTTCGTTGATCAAGGCAAAAGTCAAACGCGCTAATATAGTTTCGTCACTTATCGCTTTACGCTCAACTCCCCTTTGTTTGGCTTGTGCTTCAATCACTTCAAGTACTATGGGGTCAGCTATACGCTGTCTCGTCTCAGCGTCATAACGATAATAACCCGCACCGGTTTTTTGACCTAAACGGCCCATTTCATATAAAGCATCAGCAATACAATAGCTTCTAACATCGCCTTTTTCTTCATCAGTTAAGCCTTCACGCGCTTTATAGCCAATGTCTATGCCCGCTAAATCGCCTACCGCTAGCGGTCCCATTGCCATACCAAAGTTTTGCATAACGCTGTCTATCGCTTCGGGGCTTGAGCCTTCAAGCAAACACAGTTGTGCTTCACGGGCATATTGGCGCAACATACGGTTACCAATAAAACCATAACAAACACGTGATAATGCCGGGATTTTTTTAATGCTTTTAGCCATTGCCATCGACGTGGCTAGTACTTGCTCAGAGGTTTTATCTCCACGTACAATTTCAAGTAATTTCATCACATTAGCTGGGCTAAAGAAATGCAGACCAATGACATCTTGGGGACGAGAAGTAGACTCGGCAATTAAATTAACGTCTTGATAAGAAGTGTTACTGGCTAAAATAGCGCCGGGCTTACACACGCTATCGAGCTTGGCGAAAACTTGTTTTTTGATCGCTAGATTTTCAAAAACGGCTTCAATCACCAAGTCCATGTCAGCGAGATCGTTATAATCGGTTGTGCCTGTGATCAGCGCTTGACGTTCAACGGCGAGCTCAGTGGTTAACTTACCTTTTTTAACCGTCATCGCGTAATTTTTAGCGATAATGTCTTTACCACGTTGCAATGCTTCGTCGTTAATTTCCAATAAGGTCACGGGAATATTGGCATTAACAAAATTCATTGCAATACCGCCACCCATAGTACCGCCGCCAATAATACCAACGCGCTTAATATCTTTAAGCTGGGTATCTTTGGGTAGGCCTTTAATTTTTGAAGACATTCTTTCAGCAAAAAACAGATGACGCAAAGCGGCCGACTGTGTTGATTGCATGCACTCGACAAACAGACGTCGTTCAACTTTAAGACCTTCATCAAAAGGTTGACTCAAGGCGGCTTCAATACATTCAACAATACGTTGTGGTGCTTCTTGTTGGCGAAAACGTTTATTTAAATGGGCTCGATATTCAGCAAAAAAATCAGCTGAAATACCTTCATTTTCAACCGCTATATCTCTGACTCTTTTAAGTACCGCACCTTGGGCAATAATGTCTTGGGCAAAATCAAGTGCGGCACTAAGTAAATCACCTTCAACCACTTTATCAATTAAGCCAATCTTTAACGCGTTAGCTGCCGAAATGGGCGTGCCCGTGGTGATTAAATCAAGTGCCGCTTTCACACCGGCTAATCTAGGTACTCTTTGGGTGCCACCCGCGCCAGGTAACAAGCCTAATTTAACTTCTGGTAAGCCAACCTTGGCGCTAGATAAAGCACAACGATAGTGACAAGCCAATGCCGTTTCTAAACCACCGCCAAGTGCCGTGCCATGAATCGCGGCGATAATAGGTTTTGTCGACGCTTCTATAATATCAAGCAGCCCAGGTAATGATGGCAACATAGGGGCTTTGCCAAATTCTGAGATGTCTGCCCCAGCAATAAACGTACGGCCTTGACAAATTAACACTAAGGCTAAAGAAGCATCGTTTTGTGCTTGTGCTACCGCGTCTTGAATACCTAAACGTAATACATGAGAAAGCGCGTTCACTGGTGGGTTATTTAGACGAATAACACCGATGTCACCCTCTAATTGATAACTAACAACTGACATAAATTCATTCCTTACTTTGAGAAGTTAAACACGCTCAATAACGACAGCGATACCTTGACCGATACCAATACACATGGTGGCTAATGCATAACGGCCACCGGTTTTTTCTAATTGGCGTAATGCCGTCATCATAATACGCGTACCACTAGCACCTAAAGGATGGCCAATGGCAATAGCACCGCCATTTTGATTAACCCGTGGGTCATCAAAAGCGATACCTAATTGTTTCATGCAACCTAGCGCTTGTACGGCAAAGGCTTCATTAAATTCTAAAACGTCCATATCCGCTAGCGTTAAACCCGCTCGTGCTAAGGCTTTTTGGGAAGCGGGAACTGGCCCTAAACCCATAACACGCGGTGGTACACCGGCAATAGCGCCGGCTATAATTCTACCACGCGGTTTAATACCAGCTTTTTCACCCACTTCTTTGCTACCAATAATCATCGCTGAAGCACCATCGTTAATGCCTGAAGCATTACCTGCAGTAACTACGCCATCAAATAATGGTCTTAATTTACCTAAGGCTTCTGCGGTTGAAGCAGGACGTGGGTGTTCATCAGCGGTTACCGAAAGTGGTGGCAGCTTTCGCCCTTGTGACACTTCAATGGCAATAATTTCATCATCAAAATATCCTGCCACTTTCGCTGCTTCATACTTAGCTTGAGAGCTAGCGGCAAATACATCACAGTCTGCTCTGCTGATATTCAAATCGCTGGCAATGTTGTCGGCTGTTTCTGGCATAGAATGGCCGCCATAGGCTTTAATAATCTCAGGATTAGTAAAACGAGCCCCCATGGTGGTATCAAACATTTCTTGCTGACGAGCAAAGGCTGAGCTTGCTTTTGCCAAAACAAAAGGTGCACGACTCATAGATTCAACACCACAAGCGACAAATAAGTCGCCTTCATTGGCTTTTACACAGCGAGCGGCATCTAATGCGGCCGATAAACTTGAACCACACAAACGGTTCACCGTTATACCACCCGTTTCAATCGGTAAACCCGCTAATAGCCCGGCAAAACGCGCAACATTTCGGCTGTCTTCGCCTGCTTGATTAGTACTACCAGCAATAACATCTTCATAAAGGCTTAAATCAAAGTCGTTGCGTTGTACTAGAGTTTTTATAAGGTGGGCAAGCATATCATCGGGTCGAACAGAAGATAAAATTCCGCCATGACGTCCAAAGGCTGTTCTTGCGGCATCGTATATATACGCGTCTTTCATAATTTTTCCTAAGTTATAAAGTTGTTTTATAATCAACCAAGACAGGAACGGCGATTAATAATGTCGCCACTTTCTCTTTGTCTTGAGTATTTGATAATTGAACATGAACGACCTGACCTTTTTCTGGATCAAATGCTGCGCTAACGTGAGCCGTAATATTATTGGCTTTGAATAAGGCATTGACGCTAAATTCGGTCGCTTTATTACGTAATATAGGTTTGAATACTTTACCCACCGCTGTTAGCGGAAAGCTGTCGAGTATTTCGATACGTTTTGGAATGGCCGCTCTTTCGTTAATATGTGTTTGGCAATGGTGCAATAATTCAGCGGCTGTGGTTTGCTGGGGATCTTTTACCACCACGTAGGCAACCGGTATCTCTCCTGCATGTGCATCAGGTTGACCAATAGCCACTGCTTGAAGAACACCGGCATGCGCCATTAAGGCATCTTCAATAATCTGGGGATCTATGTTATGCCCGCCACGGATAATCAAGTCTTTTGCTCGGCCAGTTAGCTGAATATGTCCTAGGTCATTAATTAAACCTAAGTCACCGGTATTAAACCATTCACCGTCTACCCATGCTCCTTCATTATCGCTTTCGTTCAAATAGCCTTGAAAGATATTAGGTCCTTTGACCAGAATAATACCGGGTTCATTGCTGCCACAAACACGGCTAATTTTATTATCAATAACGTGGGCAGCAATCACTCGGCTATAAGGTATGCCATTACCCACTGAAACCCCTTCAACATCGTAGCCGGGTAATACTCTAGCGACCACACAAGAAGATTCGGTCATGCCATAACCATTGGTAACATTACAATTAAAGCGACGCTGAAAAGATAATTTCAGTTCAATAGGTAAAGGCGCTGAGCCACAAGCCGCATGTTCAAAACAGCTAAGATCAATGTCTTCATCAGCTTGCTGTAGTAAAACAGAAATGATGGTGGGTACGGTAGGAAACCAACACACTTGATATTTATGAACAAAAAACCACCAGTTCTTCACCGTATTAGGGTTTCTAAATCCTTCTGGGGTCATAATAACTACCTGACGACCAACAAAAAACATCGATAAACTGGCCGCAATAACACCAAAAACATGAAATAAGGGTAAGGCATTCAAGACCGCAGATTTACCTTGAAAAGCATTAAACCCGGCATAAACTTGCACGACAAAACTAATGTTGTAATGCGATAGTTTCGCTACTTTAGGGCGGCCGGTTGTGCCTCCGGTATGAAAGTACATCGCAATATCATCAGCCTTGGGTTGAGAGTTTTTCGTTAATCTTTCACTTGATTGAGTCGATATCGCCTGATTAAAATCAGTGATGGTGATGCGGTTATTATTGCTCGGGCCATAGCGGTTATCGAGAACAAGTATGTGCTCAAGTGATGGTACGCGGGCAATAATCTCATGCACTTTTTTACCTAATTCTGTGCTTTGATCAAGCGAAACAGTGACTAATACTTTGGATTTCACTTCGTTCAATATTTCAACAATGTGATCAACCTGCAACAGGTAATTAATCGGGTTGGCAATACCTACCGCTTGGGCAGCCCACATGCTTAGATGAGTTTCAGCCAAATTAGGCAGTAAAATAGAAATAACGTCTGTACGCTCAACGCCAAATGATTGATAAAGCTTTGCTGTTTGATTCAGTTTTTTAGCTAAAGTAGCAAAAGTAAGCGTATTAGCCACTTCATCTCGATCAGCGGTTAAATGCTCGACTATGGCGATATCAGCAGCATATTCATCGGCTGCATGGCAAAAAATATCGTAGGTTGTTTTACAATGATATCTGTCTTGGTCGTTTATTTTTTCTAAATCAGCAAGTAACTCTACTTCTGTTAGTTTGGACATTAAGCGCTCACTCTAATACAATTTTCAATCATTATTACCACAAAATTAATTACGCAGTAAAACAGTACATACATTCTGCAATGCGGAACTTGATTTTGCAAGTTATTTTAAAACCCTCGCCAATGTACTTGATTAAATAATGAAATCATAGGTATTCACATAGGTATTCAGTTGAAGAAAAATCAAGAAATCCGCCGCTAAATACCGGTTTTAATTCATCATATTAATAAAGCTAGATAACCTCAGTCATGTAAAATATAATTCCGCCAAGCGGTACTGTGTGGTATTATTTTAAATGTAACTGCCTGAAGATTTAATACTAAGCAAAATAAAGCCAAGAATAAGTAAAATTAACTATCCCTATCAAGCGTTAATGGGTGCTTAGACAAGGTTTGTCGCCAACAGTGTAAAATGGAACTGTCTAACACGAGTTTTATAAAGCAATGAGTTTTATAATACTGCTTTTAATGTCAACCACTTATGTAAAAGAACATAGCTATGAATAATATTTCTGATCTAGAGCAAAGTGGCAAAATAACTCACGCCTTTGCTTGGTTGTCACCCCTTTGCCTAGTGATTATTTTTTTTGCCACCTTAATAACTGAATGGACCGGTTACCAGCCACCTGCCCTATTAGCTGTATTCATGTTGATATTATTTATGGCTATCGAATGGAGACAGTTAGATTTATCAACAAAAATCATCGCATGGGTTGCTATAGGGTTAACACTGGTCTTGTTATTCTTCTCACAGATATCATTTCATCAACTAGCTAGCCTATCTAGCAGTGTGGTTTTTTTTGCATTTTTCTTAATTGCCCTCGGCCTATTAAAAGAAGCGGCTTTAAGCTCGAATTCGGTTAACCTTACCGGTCTGGTGCTATTACAACAACACCCCGTTAGACGTTATGCGCTGCTAACCTTTGCCAGTCATGTTTTGGGGATATTAATGAGTGTTGGTGCTATTAATTTATTAGGCACCATGATCCAAAGAAGTTTAGATAACAATAAAGATACCGTTGACGCACGCATCAATCGCGTTAGGCAGCGCCGTATGATGCTAGCGGTTATGCGAGGATTTTGCAGCATACCGCTTTGGGCGCCCACTTCAATTACTATTACGCTGTTAGTCACCACCATTCCTGATCTAAAGTGGATAGATATTATTCCTTATGGTTTGTACCTCACCCTAGCGCTACTGTTGTTTGGCATTTGGCTCGATCATGTTCAAGCACCGAAAAACCTTAGTCATCTTGTACCGACAATTTCTAACGATTTATCCGCATTAAAGGTCAGTTACCCTATTATTGTTGTTGTTATCACCTTGGCTATCATATCTGCGCTGCTGATATTTTCCTCGCCCCTGCGACCTATTGCGGCGGTGTTAGTCAGTGCGCCGCTTGTCAGCATAGCTTGGATATTTAGCCAGTATCATAAAACAAATAATAAAGTAAACGCCATGCGATTAACGGTAAAACGTTTTAGCACAGACATATTTTTTAGATTAGCCTTACAGCGTTCAGAAATCGTATTTTTTGCTGGTTCTGTACTGATTGGTCGCTTGTTATTAACCGTGTTAGACCTTGACTGGTTTGCGCAACAATTAGCCCATTTACATTTATCTGCTGCGCTAATATTAATTGCCGCTTCATGGCTCATTTTTATCGCCGCGCTGTTATTTATCAGCCCGATGATTTCAGTCACTTTGATGGCTGGGGCTTTAGCTCAATTACCTGGTGTTGAGAATATGCCAGTCACTATTGCACTCGTCATGATGGTCACTTGGGCCGTGGTTGCCGGTAGCTCGCCTTCTACTACCTCGGTACGTATTAGCGCTAAAATCACTGGAATTTCTTCTTTTCAAATGGGGGTAAAGTGGAATGGTTTATATAGCATATTAGTACTATTGGCCTTAGATTTTTTTCTGCTTGTCATGGTGTAATTAAAAAGGGATGTAAACACTATTTATTATATTTTTCATAGTTTTTGCTGAACTTGTAATTTTTAACAACGTGCACTGGTCTGGTAAATAATATTATGATCTTAACCACAAAGTTTTTCGTATTTTTAAATTAGCTTTAAATTGCGATATAACCATAAAGGAATACAAATGAAGCATAACCTCATTACCTCAAGCCTTACTGCTTTTTTTCTCCTGGCAGGCGCAACATCGACTGCAAGTGCAAGTGACAAAAAAATTGAAGCAAATGATCTCGTTGAAATGTTCGAAAAGCTAGGTGGTAAACATCCAGGCTACAGAAAGGCACATGCTAAAGGTCTATGTGCCTCTGGCACTTTTGTGCCCGCGCCCAATAAGTACTTTACAGGAGCGGCCTTGTTATCAAACGGTGAATTACCCGTATCTATGCGCTTTTCAGTAGGTGGTGCTAGCCCAAGTAGTGATGAGAAAGCCCCTGGTACGCGTGGTATGGGCATGCAAATCCAACTACCTGATGGCGCTTTACATACTTTTACCGGTAACAACTTCCCCGTATTTGCCGGCAAAAATCCAGAAATTTTTCATGGCTTTTTATCGACTTTACTGCCTGATGAAAATGGTAAATCTGACCCAGCTAAAACCATGGCATTTATCCAGCAGAACCCTAGCTTACAAGCTCACGTTATGTGGAATAAAAACGCTAAAACAGCCGCGTCATTCGCCAATACTGAGTTTTTTGGTTTGCACACCTTTTACTTTGACCAAGCCAATGAACAACAAACTAAGTTTCGCTGGAATATTAAGCCAAATTTAGGAGTAAAAACACTAGAAAAAGCTGAAGCTGATAGCATGCCAACTGAGTTTTTAGCTAATACTTTTGCGCAACAACTTAAAGATGAAACCGTTAGTTTTAGTATCATGGCGAGCTTAGGTGAAGCACAAGATAGCGACATTGACCCCTCACAACAGTGGCCTAGTGAACGCCCTCAAGTAACGCTTGGCACGGTAACCGTTAAAACAAGTGGTGGCGATGCCTGTAATAATACTAACTTTGATCCTAATGTGATGTCGGCAGGCTTTACACCCAGCGCTGACCCTATATTAAGAATGCGCTCGCCTGCTTATGCTATCTCTTTTGGTAAAAGATTGAGTGGTCAATAAATAATTTTCTCAGTGTTAAAAGCCTTTATTACAAAATCGCTGTACTGAAGAATTAATGAGGGGGTAGTTTACGCTACCCCCTTTTACTCTTGAAATTCAATACGTAAAACTCAAGAGCAAAGGATGATAGCCGCTTGTAGATAAATTAAAAACAAGCTATAAAAAATCCAAAATGTATCTTTTATAATTGAGTGAAAATTGAGAGGGAATTAAAAGTGACTTAGTCAATTTAACTCGCATTTAACATTAGATTTCAATACGAATACTACATTTACATATAACTACAAGTTATTACAAAATATAAAAACAATGTTTTTATATTATATGAGACAATCATATTAATGACTGAGATCTACATCTAGTGACCTATTAACGTGACCTATGAAATAGGTTTCTACATAAATGAATAAGGAAACAATAACGTGTCTACACCTACACTTTTTTCGACAACAACATTTGCTAAGAACCCCCTCAAGAATCGTTTTGTTCTTGCCCCGTTAACTCGCGGTCGTGCAGGTCCAACTCGCGTCCCTAATGAATTAATGGCAGAGTATTATCAGCAGCGCAGTACTGCTGGCTTAGTGATTGCAGAAGCGACCGCTATATCTGAAGAAGGCAATGGTTGGGTAAACTCACCCGGTATTTATACCCAAGAAATGGTCGAGGGTTGGCAGACAATTACTGAGCGTGTACATCAGCAAGGCAGTCAAATTATTCTTCAACTTTGGCATACCGGACGAGCATCTCATAGTGACTTTCATGACGGTGAATTGCCGCTATCAGCTTCAGCATTAAAAATTAATGGCGATCAAATTCATACCCCTGAAGCTAAAAAAGACTATGAAGTACCACGCGCTATGACAGTGCAAGATATCAAAAGAACAGTCGAAGACTTTCGCAAAGCCGCTGAGAATGCCAAGACAGCAGGCTTTGATGGTGTTGAAGTTCATGCCGCAAACGGCTATCTGATTAATCAGTTTCTTGATGCTAGCACTAATCAGCGTGACGATGAGTATGGCGGTAGTATTGAAAATCGTACGCGCTTTTTAAACGAAATACTTGAAGCGGTATTAACGGTATGGCCTGCGGAAAATGTTGGCAGCAGAATTTCGCCCAATGGCGTATTCAATGATATGGGCTGTGATGACTACAGAGAATTATATACTCATGTTATACAGCGTTTTACTCATTACCAGCTTGGTTTTGTGCATATTATGGATGGTTTAGCTTTTGGTTTTCACGAACGTGGCGAGCCAATGATACTGGAAGATTTCAGAAGTTTATATCATGGACTTATTATCGGTAATTGTGGCTACGACCAGGCAAAAGCTGAAGCGATAATAGGTTCAGAAAAAGCTGATCTGGTGGCTTTTGGTCGCCCCTATATTTCTAACCCAGACTTACCTCAGCGTATGCTTAATAACTGGCCATTGGCGCCATCTGACGATGCCAGTAATTGGTATGGTGGCGGCGCTAAAGGTTATACTGATTATGAAACCTACAAGTCAGCTTAGGTTTACAACATAATCGCAGGGATAAGTTTGCAGATTGTAGACCTGCCCCTGTTGATACTGCTTAGGCGCTACATTATTAATAAATCCTAAGGGGTAAATTCCTTGTGTGGTATTTGTTGTTTAACGTGACAAATACCACCTTTACTACTGACCGCACCGCGACAAAAGTAATAATATAACTGGTGCCACATTCGTACAATGCAAGAATAAGCCCCAATGAGTCAGAGCGAAAGTACAGGCTAAACTACAAAACCGTGGCCAATTTTACTTGACCACTTTAGTCATTAAAAGAAAGGTAGAAACCCTTTCAACACTTTAACCACCGCAGATATTTAATCTCTTATATTTAGCGAATGCAAATGTGCTGATCATTAACTAGCTAATGTTCTCTAGGATAAGGTTTATTGATGAGGTTTATTTCAGTTTTGGTACTGAGTATGTACCAACCACATGTGCAACCGCTTTTTCATCACCTTCAGAATATAAAGAAACTTCACCAACGATCAGTGACTTCCCCACTTTTAACAAAGTACATTTAGCAATAATATCTTTCGTTGATGAGGGCTTTCTCATAAAGTTAATCGTAAGACTGGTGGTAACCGCAAGTGCAACTATGCCTATTTCACCTAGAATAGCGACGTATAAAGCACAGTCAGCAACCGTCATTAAAACGGGGCCAGATACTGTACCACCTGGCCTTAACTCATCAAATCCAACCGTGTGTCTTACTGTTGCTGACTGTGCGCCAACAGCATCAACAGTGCACTTAGCCTGAGGAAATTCTGTTTTCATAAAATCTTCAACTTCTTGCTTAGTTGCCAAAATAGTTCTCCAAAATAGTGCTTTAAAATAGTGCTTTAAAAAAGCCCAGCCAAGGGCGAATAATAACTTAAAGTGTCAAGCCTAGTCTGTGCCTACACCTTGAAATAATTTCGCTGTATTGTCTTACTAGCGGTAACTAATAATAGCCATCAATAATAAACAGTAAACATTTTAAGGACGCTTAAGTTCTATATTTTTAGCTGTTAGGCTAAAGTTATTTCCACCCATTTTACCAACAGAATCAATTGATTTTTGGTTTATATTGCCATCTTCATATAAGTCATCTCTGACATAAACGTACTTTACATCCAAAAGAATAACAGTGCCGCCGTTAGGCAAATCACTAATCGGAATTATTTCTCTTAAGCTACACTCGTAACGTATGGGTGAGTCTTTTACTGAGCGAGGCATTACTTGCTCACTAGCGCAGCGCTCAACGTTAGCAAAATCGAATTCACTTTCATCTTTATTAAGACTGGCACTGGTCAGGTTCATTTTTTCTAATAAAGCGGAGTTAACTATATTGACCACACATTCGCCGGTTGCCATTAAGTTTTGTAAGGTATCTTTTTCAATACCACTTCGCTGCTTTACCTCAGTATAAAGCAGCACAGGGGGATTACAGCTAGCAACAGTGAAAAATGAATAAGGGGCTAAATTATCAATACCCTCGGGTGAACGCGTACTAATCCATGCAACGGGTCTAGGCGTTACGCCGCCATTGAGGAGACGATATTTTTCTTGGTTTTCTAATACTGAAACATCAAAAATCATTAGTTACTCCATCTCCTAGTGTTCATATTTAACAGCACATACTCTACGCTTTATTTACCGCTAATGCGCTGTTTTCCCGATAAAAATAATAAGTGACTATGTAAGTTAAGGCTATAAATTAAGACAATAAATTTCAACAATAAATGACTAAAGGTTTTGCACTTCTACAGCTAGCAAAACATATAGCAAACTTATTGCTGTTTTACTTTCAATGCTTAAGCTAGTCACGTTGGTACAAAGCTTCAATCGTACTTGATTCTATGGTGTGTAGATTTATCATGTAGCCTGCTAATGCACCAGAAGCGTTTTCTGGTAAGTCAATTTTCGCTACCGAAAGTGCATGTATTGTAAAGCGGTAGTGATGTAAACCATCGCCTTTAGGCGGGCAAGCGCCACTAAAAGCGGCAATACTAAAATCATTTTCTATTTGAGTACTACCGGTAGGGGTACTATTTTTTTTATTCGCTGCCCCTCTTGGTATTTCCAACACAGTCAGCGGAATATTTATTACCTGCCAATGCCACCAACCACTGCCTGACGCTGTATCAGGATCATAAGCGGTAATGGCAAAACTTTTTGTGCCTTCGGGCGCGCCAGACCATTTAAGGTGTGGCGACAGATCGTCTCCTGAACAACTATAGCCTTTAAATTCATGTGTTTTAGGCATAAATTCTCCTTGCGCAATATCCTGACTAGATAATGTCAGCGGCGCTGAAAATGCCGTTGATGAAATGCTAAGTGATAAAACTGAAAAAAATTTAAGTGTATTAAACATAATAACCCTTTTTTATAGTTATGTAATTTGCTTGAAAATGCCATGTAAAGGCATTCGCCACTCTTTGACATCGACCTGATCTTGGCATTGTCTACATGGATGTAGGTACTTATTTTTTGTCTAGAACAAAAAATTTCCCCTATACCCTATACATAAAAAATCCGATGATTAACGTCATCGGATTTTGTCTCCTTAGTCAATAAAGCCGGCATCAAGCCTTTACTACTAAAATGCCTTAGTGCTTAAAGTTTAGGACTTAAAGCTTAGTGCTTTATACTGCCTTTAAAGATTATTCTCCAAATTTATGCACAACACTTAATTTAAAAGTACGACCTAAAGGATTATGTGTGAACGGGTCATAGTTTAAATCTAAACGAGCAAAAGAAGGGTCTTCATCCGTTAAGTTACTCACGGTTAGGTTCAATTTGGTCTGATCTTCATTAAAGCGATAGTTATAACTTAAATCAAACTGTACTTGGCTATCAATGACTTGACCTCGAGTGTTAGTAGTAAATAACTCCTCTCGTTCATCTTTATAATCACCAACATAATAAGTAGATAAGCTAACATTATGATTGTCAAAATCAAAACTATTGATCATAGTCGCTTTATACTTGGGTATTGGACGATTCGAGTTAGTCTTATTTAGAAAACCAGCCGCGTCAAAAGTTTCAGACAAACCATCGGCACTTACTTCGTATTCAGCCGTATAGGTTCCATTCATGTTTAAGGTCCAGTAGTCGGTAACATTTAACCGTAATTGCACATCAACACCACTGGTTTTAACATCAGAACCATTGATTATATTAGTTTCAATTCGCTCTACTGTCTTTGCGTTACCAGGCTCTGTCCATCGCACTTGGTCAACATAAGGTTGCTTACCGGCAACGGCAGCTGATAATACCGCATTATAATTTTCAACAATAATAGGGTCGCTTAAATCAAATGACCAAAAATCAACTGTTGCGAATAAACGGTCGCCCCAAAATTCACCAATAATGCCAAAGTTTAACGCAACCGCTGATTCAGGCGCCAAAGCATTATTACCTTGAGTATCTACGGCTTTAAAAGCACCCGCAGCCCCCACATAAGAAAGGGTTGTATTAGTCCCTTCTAATTGATTTAGTGTTGGACCTCTAAATGTAGTACTGGCAGAGCCACGTAATGAAAAATTATCATTTATGGTATATTGCGCTGATACTTTTGGATCTATGGTATTACCGACTTCTCCGCCGTAATCCTCATATCGCAAAGCAACTTGCATATTTAAATCGTCTGATACCGGTAACGCTAGTTCACCAAATACGGCAAAAATACTTTGAGATGAATCTTGATTTAGCTCACCACTACGAAAATGAAAAACACCAGTAGGGTTTGCACAATCTGTTTCTCCAAGCACTGGACATGGGTTTATTGCTAAATTACCTAAGTCATTAACTTCATTAGTAAAAGACTCATTTCGATACTGAGCGCCTACGGCAAACTCAACAATGCCACCGTCCAATTCAAAACCTGTGTCTCCCGACACTAAGCCATCAAGCACAAATAATTCTGTGGCTTTTTGTGAAGTTCTTGTGCCTGAAACATAATCTAATACTTCTTGAGAGTTGGCTAATGCCGGATTGAAATTTGGATTAGTGACGCCATTAGAAGCCGATGTTTCAATGCCGTTAGAAAATGGATTAAAGTATAAACAGCCATTGGCACCTGGCACACCGGCTTCCATATCACAATTATCGCCGCCATAACCTAATAACGCATTCTTTAATGGCACAATTAATGTATCTGGGTTACTGGCATAATCAAGTTTTGAATTTGAATAAGCAAAACCAGTTTCCCAGTTATAGCCATTATCAAATTTACCTTCTAGATCTGCAGCAATACGGTAAGTTTTATAGTCTAGACCACCTTCACTTGAGGGTCCCTCAACACCTACAGTACGACCAATATAAGCGACACGGTCTAACGACGGATGAGGAGCACTAGCAAATTCTGGATTGCCAGCCACTAATGCTTGCCATGCAGGATGATAAGTTGGTACATAACGGTCGGAAAAATCAACGAGCTTTTGTGGTGGGTAAGATGGTGAGCCATAAGTGGTAGGCACCTCAGTCTCTGAGTACAAAACTTCAACATGCAGATTAACGCCACTTTTAAAGTCGTGAGTTAATTCGCTAAATATTTTCAGATGTGTATCACCGTCATTTAACGCTGAGAATGGCGTATATTGTAATTTACATGTACCGGCTATAGTTCCCCCTAATAATTCACAGCCAGGATCCATCAAGTATTTAGGTTGTGAATTATCACCGAGCCAAGCCGCATTAAATATCGATGGTGGATTACCGATTGATGACCAACCCCCTTGTGGGTTAGTGGCAAAGTCTTGTACCGCCCAATCTTTATCTCTGGTGTTGATGGTATTGGTTTTATCATAACTAACAGAAGTTACCCAATGAGTATCATTATTGCCTAGTCCCCAGATTACGCCTAAGCCGTAATCGCCGTCACTATCTTGTAAGCTTTTATAGTCAGCTTTTACTTCTAGGCCTTCGAAATCACTTCGGGTTGAAAAGTTAACTACACCTGCAATGGCATCAGAGCCATATATAGCGGCTGCACCTTCTTTTAACATGTCGACTCGTTTAACCGCCATAGAAGGAATGTCTTGGGTGTTAACATAAAGCATTTGTTGATCAACAATAGCGTAAGGGTTGAAGGTATGCCTTTTGCCGTTAATTAACACTAAGGTACGGCCTGCTCCTAGCCCTCTTAAATTGATATTGGAAGTACCTTCAGTACCATTAGAACCATATTGATTTGAGTTACCTTGAATACCAGAGCTGATTGACAATTTCTGAGTCAATTCAACAATAGAGGGAGAGCCAATTTTTTCTAAATCAGCTCGACTAATCGTTTGCACAGGTGCTGAGGTTTCTAGTGCCGAACCTTTTAAATGAGAACCAATAACTTGTATTTTCTCAATATCATTTTTATTTGTCTCTTTTACTTCTTCAGCATACAAAGCACTACTTGCCATAATTCCAAGCGCTGCGCTAATAGCGATAGTTATGGAGTTTCGTTTTAGTCTGGTATTTTTCATCGGTTTCCCCTGTTATTCATTTTATTTTATTTTATTTTGATTATAATATTTTCAATTAATGACTGTTTTTCCTCCAACAGCTATTAATTGTTCTGCTTACTGCACTAAATCACCCTTAAGGTTTTGCTTGCATAGTCATGATAATTCACCCATTCAATCGTTATAAAGGCTCAGTAAAAAAGCCTATACCGCACTGCATTGACCATATTCTGCGTTACAAAATTACTTATTAACCTGACTGAATAAGGCCAATACCTAAGCCAGTCAAATCAAAAACATCCTAAAAAAATACTGCATTCAGAAATGAATTTAACTGATACTAATTCTGCGTAGCGGAATATGCAAGTACTTTATTTGGACAGTAATTCCACTGACCTCAATTTAACCTACATTAACAAAAATAATATAAAGCTAAAAATAAAACTAATAACATTACACTAATGAGAATCTAGTAAGAGAATATTTAGTCCGCGAATATAATGTAATTAGCTGCAATTACATCTTGATATTTACTTAACCCTATGTTCCACTGTGCGGAACCCGTAGCTTTTATGATAGAGATTAAAAAATGATTCGAGATCAAGAAATGTTGGATCAGTTTCTAGACAGTATTTCAAAATTTGTTAGAGAGCGGTTAGTTCCTGCGGAAAATGAAGTGGCAGAAAACGATGCTATTCCAGATGATATTGTTCAAGAAATGAAAGCGATGGGTTTGTTTGGTATGACAATCCCAGAAGAATATGATGGCTTAGGTCTAACGATGGAGGAAGAAGCGCTGGTTGCTATTGAGTTAGGTCGAACATCACCTGCTTTTCGCTCCCTCATTGGTACTAACAACGGTATTGGCTCGGCCGCTATTGTGTTTGATGGCACTGAAAAACAAAAAAAAACTTATTTACCTAAATATGCCTCAGGTGAAATTATCGGTGCTTTTTGTTTAACTGAACCCGATGTTGGCTCTGACGCCTCTGCCGTAAAAACCTCGGCAATAAAGCAAGGCAATGAGTATATTATTAATGGTACCAAGCGTTATATTACTAACGCGCCAAGAGCGGGAACCTTTACCGTGATGGCTCGCACCGATCCATCGATTAAAGGCGCTAAAGGAATATCAGCTTTTATAGTAGACGCGTCGACTCCTGGTATTACCCTTGGGCCCAAAGATAAAAAAATGGGTCAGCAAGGCTCTCATACCTGTGATGTTATTTTTGAGAATTGCCGTGTTCCGGCCGAAAATATTATTGGTGGTGTTGCCGGCAAAGGCTTTATAACGTCAATGAAAGTATTAGACAGAGGTCGCCTGCATATTTCAGCATTAAGTGTCGGTATTGCCGAGCGATTAATTGACGATGCCTTAAGATACGCCATAGATAGAACGCAATTTGGTAAACCTATTGCTGAGCACCAAATGATTCAAGTAATGTTAGCAGACAGTAAGGCTGAAGCTTATGCGGCTAAATGCATGGTACTTGATGCAGCAAGACAAAAAGATTTAGGCAAAAAAATAACCACAGAAGCTTCTTGTTGTAAGTTATTTGCCACAGAAATGGTGGGAAGAGTCGCTGACAAAGCCGTACAAATTCACGGCGGTGCTGGCTACATTTCAGAATACGCCGTAGAAAGACTTTATCGTGACGTCAGATTATTTCGATTATACGAAGGCACGACACAGATCCAACAAATGATAATTGCCAAAAATATGATCAAAGACATTCAATAAATTAAGACCAACGAAGGATTTGCACAATGAATTTAAACTTTACCGCCCAAGAAAAAGACTTTCAACAAGAAGTGCAGCAATTTTTGCAAGAAAAGTTACCGAAAGATATCGCTGAAAAAACCAAAAACGCATTACATTTATCTAAAGATGAATGTAATCAATGGCAAAAAATACTCTACAAACAAGGCTGGGCCGGTGTTAATTGGCCAGTTGAGCATGGTGGAACGGGTTGGACACCAACGCAAAAATATATTTTTGCTAATGAATGTGCCAAAGCCGGTGGCCCTGATGTGATCCCTTTTGGTCTAAAAATGGTGGCCCCTGTTGTTTATACCTTTGGTAATGAAGAACAAAAGCAACGTTTTTTGCCTGACGTATTAGCCAGTAATGTTTGGTGGTGTCAGGGTTATTCTGAACCAGGTGCAGGCTCTGATCTTGCATCGGTTAGAACAACAGCGGTAAAAGAAGGCGATGAATATGTGGTTAACGGCACTAAAACATGGACAACCCTAGGCCAACATGCCGATTGGATATTCTGTTTAGTCAGAACCGGTGAGCCGAGCGTTAAAAACCAAGAAGCCATTAGTTTCCTATTAATTAACATGAACGACCCTAAAATAACGGTATCACCGATTATTACCATTGACGGTCGACATGAAGTTAATGAGGTTCATTTTGATAATGCCCGTGTGCCTGCGATTAATCTTATTGGTGAAGAAGGTCAAGGTTGGACCTACGCTAAAGTGCTATTAACCCATGAGCGAACCGGTATCGCTCGCGTGGCTATCTCTAAAGATCGCCTCGTACAATTAAAAGCCTTGGCGCAAACATCGCCTGATGGCGATAATAAGTTAATTGAAGACGCTATTTTTGCGCAAAAAGTTGCCCAAGTAGAAATCGATTTATTAGCCTTAGAATATACTGAATTACGCACACTTTCTGCTATCAGCACAGGCCAAGCGCCAGGGCCAGAGTCTTCCATTTTAAAAATTGTTGGGACACAAATTATCCAAGCCATTGACGAATTGTATGTCGAAGCCGCTGGATATTACGCAATGCCATTTGTTCCTCATCAGTTCCATGATGACTTTGACGGACAAAGCATTGGTCCTGATATGGCAACGAACAGTGCATTACGTTACTTTAATAATCGCAAAGCTTCCATATATGGCGGTAGTAACGAAATTCAAACTAACATTATTAGCAAAGCCGTTTTAGGCCTTTAAATTAGCATTAGGAGTTTACTATGGACTTTTCGTTAAACAACGAACAACAAATGATTCAAGATAGTGTATCAAAGTTTATTCTCAACGATTACGATTTTGATACGCGTCGAAAAATACTGGCATCAGAGACAGGTTTTAGTCAAGAAAATTGGTGTTTATTTGCTGAACTTGGTTGGTTAATGCTGCCATTTAGCGAAGAAGACGGCGGTTTAGGCGGCTCTATGGTCGACCTTATGTTGGTCATGGAAGAGTTTGGCAAAGGCATGGTTGTTGAACCTTTCCTTGCAACGGCGGTAATGTCTGGTGGTTTAATTGCCTTAGCCGGTGATACAGTGCAAAAAGACGATTACTTACCCAGAATAATGGCAGGTGAGCTGCAAATGGCTTTTGCCTATGCCGAGCCACAAAGTCGTTATCAATTAAACAACGTACAATGTCGTGCTATCGAAAACGAGGGTGAATTTGTTATTACCGGTCAAAAGTCGGTGGTATTAAATGGTAATCATGCTGATACTTTAATTGTTGCCGCACGTACTTCTGGTGCAACAAATGACGACAATGGCATCAGCTTATTCCTGGTTGACGCTAATCACCCGAGTGTGAAGCGTGAAGGTTATGCCAATGTTGACGGCCATCAAGCGGCTGACATTTGGTTTGACAATACCCCTACCCTAGGTTTGTTAGGTGAGCTAGATAATGCCTTGCCTGCCATGAACAATATTATTGATAAAGCGACATTAGCGATTTGCGCCGAAGCCGTTGGCGCGATGGAAATCGCCCATCAGCGTACCTTAGAATATGCTAAAACACGTAAACAGTTTGGCCGCACGATTGGCTCTTTCCAAGCGATTCAACACCGTTTAGTTAATATGTTTATCGAGCATCAACAGGCTAAATCTATACTGTTAATGGCGGTATTAAAAATGGACAGTAATAATGGCAGTGATGCAAAAGCATTGTCAGCGGCAAAAAGTCGTATTGGCAAAGCAGCGAGCTTAGTCGGTCGTGAAGCAATACAACTGCACGGTGCTATAGGCATGACAGACGAGCTTGATGTTGGTCATATCTTTAAACGTTTAACCACCATTCAATTTTTGTTTGGTAGCACTGATGCTCATACCAAGCGCTTTGCCGCTTTGTAACGCTTTCTCGTTAACCTTAGTCGCTAGCATTTGTCGTTACCATCGTTGTTAGCCATTAACTCAGCCGCTCATTATCTCTTAACGATTAGCGCTATAAAAATGCCTTGAATTGATTACATCCAATTCAAGGCATTTTTTTTCATCTCAGCTTAGGTACTAAATTCGCCAACAAAATTTATCTGCACAACAACTCAGGCAGAGAAAAACAGGGGCTAAATACCCGCTCAAAATCGAATTCCCTTTGCTTTACTTAGGTTAGGTCAGATTAGAATAGGTTTTATTTATCCTGTATAAAAGCTAAACATTGCGCGTTGTTACCTTGAAAAACAACTCGGTCAGCTTTTAATCCTAACTGGTATTGGTACATAGGATCATAATACTCACTAAGCAAAGGTTTTAACCAATCTAAGTGGTTCTCTAGTTGACCCTTTTGCTGCTGAGATAAGGCCATACTCTGTATTTGCTTTAATTGACCATAACGTTCTGTACCTAAGCGTTTACGTACTTTAAATAAGCCTTGGGCTAAATACTCACTAAAGGCAATAAAACCTTGTTCTTCACCATAGGCGAGTTGGTATTGGGCAGTCATTTTGATGATATATTCTTGGTATATCTGCTCAAGTCGATAATCTAAACTTTCTTCAATCACCACAACTGGCGCTAAGGTCATTGCTTGGCGTAAACTTTCTGGTAAATGCACGCTACCAATTAATCTGCCTTCATCTTCCAAGACTAACCTTTGCGATAAAGAAAACTTACCTTGGATGTATTGTTCAGCCAATTTGTTTTCAAAATTTATTTGATTGGCTTGCGCGGTCACAAAACCGCCAAAACTTGAGCCTCGATGACCGGCCGCGCCTTCTAAATCTAAACTGTTTGCACAATGGGCCAGAAAAGGCGTTTTTCCACTGCCGGTATTTCCCGCTAAAATCGTTAAGGGATGTAAGGCAAGTTGCTCCAATTCGTTCAATAAAAACTGACGCAGTGCTTTGTAGCCTCCGGTAATCAATGGGTAGTTAACCCCTGACTCTTTTAACCAGCCTTGCACCGTTTGTGAACGTAAACCACCACGAAAGCAATATAAATAACCTTGTGGGTTTTCCTGGGCAAAGTTTTGCCAGTGTGCCAGTCGGCTTGCTTTGCTCTGTCCACAAACAAGGGCATTACCCAAAGTAATAGCGGCGGCTTGGCCTTTATTTTTATAACAAAGACCAACTTCAGCGCGTTCATCATTATTCATTAGCGGATGATTAATCGACTGACCAAAAGCGCCCTTTTCAAATTCAATCGGTGCGCGTACATCCATTAAAGGCAGTTTATTAGCAATAATAGTGCGAAAATCAGCGCTATCGGCGCGCGCTGTTGCTGAACTCTTGATGGCCATTACAATAAGCTTACCGTGGGTGAAGTGGTTGTAACAACTTCGCCAATAGGTTGAAGATTCAAACCATTTTCTTGACATAAGGCTTCAAAAGCTTGCTTACCTGCTGGCTTAACGGCAACAAGTAACCCGCCACTGGTTTGAGGATCGCACAAAAGTATTTTCTGTTTTGGGCTTAACGGCCCAACATGTTCGCCATAACTGGTAAAGTTTCGTTCACAGCCACCAGGTACGCAGCCTTGGTCGATGTAATCATCAACAAAATCAAGACGGGGTACTCGCTCAAAATCAAGCACAGCCGAAACATCACTGCCTTGACACATTTCCAAAAGATGCCCTAACAGCGCAAAACCTGTCACATCTGTCATGGCGGTTACTGTGTCTAGTGCTGCAAATTCTTGCCCAATAGTATTTAAAGTTTTCATCACTTGCGGCGCTATATCAGCATGTTCAGGTAACAATTTACCTTGTTTTTCTGCTGTGGTTAAAATACCAATACCTAAGGGTTTAGTTAAATATAAAAGGTCACCGACCTCGGCGGTATTATTTCGCTTAATCTGCGCGTTATTAATCAGGCCAGTAACCGCTAAGCCAAAAATAGGCTCTGGTGCATCAATTGAATGACCGCCCGCTAACGGAATACCGGCTTCAGCACAAATAGCTCTAGCGCCATCCAGTACTTGTTGGGCGATTTCTGGTGCTAAAAGATTAACCGGCCAACCCAAAATAGCTATCGCCATCAGGGGTTTTCCGCCCATGGCGTAAACATCGCTAATAGCGTTACAGGCAGAAATTTTACCAAAGTCAGTTGGGTCATCGACAATCGGCATAAAAAAATCTGTGGTGGAGATCACGGCTTGGTCATTGCCAATATCGAAAACGGCTGCATCATCTTTGGTGCTATTACCCACTAACAGAGCGTTATTCACCGGTAAAGTAAGTGATGACTTTAGCATCACGTCAAGTACCGATGGTGAAATTTTGCAGCCACAGCCTGCGCCGTGTGAGTATTGAGTCAAGCGAATTTTTGTCATGATGTCTCGTATGAAAGAGTAAGCAGGTGCCTAATTTACAGTAATACCTGCCCTGTTACACCTGCCGATTACTATTTATAACCTGCCGCTTAACTTGCAGACATACTTTGTTTAACTAATAGCGCCGCTATTTCATGTTGTGCATAGACAAACGAGCTAATGTTAATGCCTGCCAATTCGCTTTTTTCTTCTAAGGTGTTCACTTTCACTATTAAGTTTGCCTTAGGATAGTAATTAAGCACAGCTTCACAAATAATTTGTTTGTTTCTCAAAGAATTGGCAGTAACAATAATGCTACTGCTTTGTTCTACCTTTAATGACTCTAATACGGGCTTTTTGTCTAAGTGACCAAAATAGGCGTTATAACCACGCTTTCTTGCCAGTAATACATGCTGTAAATCATCAGAAATAATTAAAAAATCAATACCTTTACTGGTCAGTTCTTTCGCCACAATTCGGCCCAAAATAGCAAAACCACAAACAATAGTATGGTTGCTTGCATCTACTGCGGTGATTTTGTCTGCTTCAAAAAATTCAACCACAAAAATGGCGGCTAACTTATAAATATTGCTGACCATAAAAGGCGTTAAAATCATAGATAGCACAGTGATCAATATGAGGAAGCTGCCTAAATTTTCTGAGAGAATATTTTGACTGATCGCCAAGGCAAAAATAGCAAAAGAAAACTCTCCTACTTGGCACAAAGCAATAGCCGATTTTATCGATTCACTTTTGTTCGCTTTTGCTCTCATTAGAAAATAAACGATAATAGCTTTTATTATCATCACCAAGGCTAATATACCCAGTACCCAATGTAAGTTACTGATAAAAAATAACACATCTATTTTTGTGCCAATAGAAAAGAAAAACGCCCCTAATAATAAATCTTTATATGAGGATATATCTGACTCTACTTTTATGTGGAATTTAGTTTCTGCGATGATCATACCCGCAATAAATGCGCCTAAAGAATAAGTAAAGCCCATTTCATGAGCAATCAGTGAAGCACCCAATACAATAGTAAATACCGAACTTAAAAATAGCTCTTCCATGCGCGCATTTGCTGAGAAATGCAGTAACCAAGTAATGATTTTTTTGCCAATAGTAAACATGAAAATAATGATAAGGCTGGCATAAAAAAGCGTTTTTAATAAAATATCAACCAGGGATAATTCATTATTGGATAAAAAACCCATTAATAATAAAATAGGGATCACCGCCAAGTCTTGAAAAACTAAGATAGCAACTGACTTTTTACCATAAGGGGTAACAATATCTTTTGATTTTTTCAAATAGGGTAATACGATAGCCGTTGAGGATAAGCTAAATGAAAGCGCAATAATTAATGACGATATCGGTTCAACATTAAAACCATAAAAGGCAATAATAAAAATAACAATAGAGCTAAAAGCAACCTGTATAAAACCATTAAAAAATATCAGTTCTTTCATTTTACCCAGCTTAGAAAATGACATTTCCAAACCAATAGTAAACATAAGAAAAACAATACCAAATTCTCCAATTAGCTCAAGAGAGTGAGGTGTGGTGCTGCCATTAAAATCAAAAAAATTACTGACAATAGTGCCAGTAATAATATAACCAATAATATGCGAAATAGAGAATTTGGTTAATACAATATTGATAACGCTCGCCAGCGCCAAGGATACAGCAATAATAACAAGTATGGAGTCCATCTAAGCCCTTAAATTAACCTGACTATTTATATCAGTAATTAAAAATTTATCTGATAAGTTATATGCACATTACAGACCACTAAAGAAACAAAAGCAATACACCAGCAATGCACTAAGTGATAAAAATAATTATTTTAATTCAATAAGTTAAAAATAAATAGTAATAATTCTGTGCATTAAATTTTTATCTGATGCTTACTCTTAATGCACGCGCACCATTATAGTGCAATTAGAAGGCTATATTAATCATTAATTAACTCAGTAGTTAAGCACAAAACTTAAGCCAAAAAGCAATAAATTGATCGATGGATGGGTAATAAAATGAATGAATATCGATATTGTCTTGAAGTTAGGTTCAAGCGAAAACTACAAGCCTGTAACAAAATCTGTTACAGGCTCGAAACTAGTTATTATTAATCTAAGCACTGGCTATTTTCAATGACTCCTGCGTAAATCACCTAACACGTAGCGCATTGAAAAAAGTGTTGTCGACCATTAATTGAAAGCTGTTTTTCAGCATAAGTATCAGTTTATGAAAAAGCCATTAACCGGTTATCGCTATGGTTTTAGCTAAGAGCATCATTTTACCCTATTGCAATGCTCAACTAGGATGCTTCTTGCTGTTGTAATATTAAGGTTTTAACTCCAATTCAATAAATAGCCGCAAGTTTCCATTTATATCTTTTTTTATGTTTTTATGTTTTTACGTTTTTTCATTTCAGTTTTCTAGCTAAGCTTGTTATGCCTTAACTGAAGTAGTGGAATGCATGACGCTACGACAAAATTAATCGCCTATGTTAATTATATTAATCGCCTATATTAGCAAAAGTATTTAGACACTGAGCTGACTGTGCTCAACATTAGTGTCTAAATGACTGATATCTGAATGACTAATATTTGAATAAATAGGATCTAAGTACTTTTCAATGGTCTATTTTCAACCCTTTTTGAATTCATGATAAAAATTAATTAGACCAACTGTTGAGCTATCATATGAGTCATTAACATAGTTTGATTCAAGCTCTGCCTGTATTTTAATCGCTAATCCTTTACCCAACTCAACCCCCCATTGATCAAAAGAACAAATTTGCAGAATAATCCCTTGAACAAATATTTTATGCTCATAGAGGGCAATCAAACTCCCTAATGAACGAGGAGAAATACGCTTCATTAATATCGTATTGGTTGGGCGATTACCCTGATGAATTTTATGAGGAGCGACTTTATTGATGTAATCTGGTGTTCGCCCTTTAGCTTTTAAGTCTGCTCTTACCTGTTCTTCATTTACCCCTTGCATTAGTGCTTGTGTTTGTGCAAAAAAGTTCGCCATTAAGGTCTCATGGTGTCCTTCAATCGGCGTAACACTTTCAACTGAACCAATGAAGTCAGCAGGCACTACATTATTACTTTGGTGTAAATATTGGTAAAAAGCATGCTGCCCATTGATACCGAGTTCACCCCAGATAGAAGGAACCGTTGGGTAAGTGATGGTTTCGCCATTCATGGTAACCGACTTACCGTTACTTTCCATTTCAGCCTGTTGTAGATAAGCTGAAAGCATATGTAATGACTGATCGTAGGGAAGAATAGCCTGTGATCTTGCGCCTAAAAAAGTACAGTTCCAAACACTTAATAGGGCGAGAATAACTGGGGCATTTTTTTCTAGTGGCGCACTACAAAAATGATTATCTATTTCATGAGCACCTTCAAGTAATTCGATAAAACGCTCGAAACCTAAATCTAACGCTATCGGTAAGCCAATTGCCGACCATAATGAAAAGCGGCCACCAACCCAATCCCACATATCAAAAATATTTTCAGGTGCGATACCAAACTCTGTCGCATTCTTCTTATTAGAAGAAACGGCTACAAAATGTTGTGCGATAGCTGATTGATCAAATGACGAGGCAACTAGCCAATTCATCGCAGTTTTCGCATTGGTCATGGTTTCTTTGGTGGTAAAGGTTTTGCTCGAGACAATAAACAACACTGTTTCTGGATTTAACGGCCTTAGCACGTTGGCAATCTGGGTCCCGTCAACGTTTGAAACATAGTGAACGTTAATACGGTTATCGCTATATTGCTTTAACGCTTCAGTAACCATTTGTGGCCCCAGATTAGAGCCACCAACACCGATATTGACTACGTCAGTTATTCGTTGTCCAGAATAACCTTTCCATAACCCTTCGCGCACTTTGTCGGTAAAAGACTTCATGTGCAGCAAGGCATTATTTACTTGTTCACTAACCTCCTTGCCGTCAATAATGATTGATTTATTTGAACGGTCGCGCAATGCTGTATGAAGTACGGCACGATCTTCAGTATAATTGATCGGCTCGCCACTAAACATTTTTTCTCGCCAGCCTTCAATATCGCAATCTTTCGCTAGCTCAATTAAATTATCGACTGTTTCTTTTGATATTAGGTTTTTCGAATAGTCCAACATAAATGGTGACAGCTTAATAGAAAACTGCTCAAAGCGGGCACTGTCATTGGCAAACAATTCACTCATATGTTGTTGTTTCATAAAGCTTGCATGGCTGACCAATTTTTTCCAACTCGCCAGTGAAGTTCTAGGTGTCATTTTCATCTCCGTTTCTCGTGTACAGCTAATATCAAAAGAATTTTTCTATTTATTATTTATTGCTTATTACTTATTGCTGAAAAATCACCTATTGGAGCTCAACAGCGCTATTGCGGTATTAACCACGTGCTCTACGGTAAAGCCAAAGTGATTAAGGAGCTGATTACCCGGCGCAGATTCACCAAAGCTGCTCATACCAATAACCTTGCCGTTTCTGCCAACATATTTATACCAAAAATCAACATGTGCTGCTTCTATGGCTATTATTGATTTAACGTCACTGGGCAGCACAGACTCTTGATATTTATCGGTTTGTCTGTCAAAAATATTAGTACTGGGCATAGAAACGACTCGCACTTGTACACCTGATTGGCTTAAACGTTCTGCGGCGTCTACCGCTAAACTGACTTCAGAGCCGGTTGCGATTAAAATAAGTTCAGGCTTGTCCTGGCAAGCTTTTAATATATAACCACCTTTGGCAATATTATTTACCTGTGCGTTATCACGGTGTTGGTGTGACAAATTTTGACGGCTAAAAATTAATGCTGACGGGCCATTTTGTTTGGTGATCGCTGATTTCCAAGCCACCGCTGACTCAACCGCATCACAAGGTCGCCAAGTTATTAAATTTGGCGTCATGCGCAAGTTAGCTATTTGCTCTATGGGTTGATGAGTTGGCCCATCTTCTCCTTGTGCAATAGAGTCATGGGTGTAGACGAAAATATTTTGAATAGACATCAAAGCTGACATTCTTACCGCATTACGGGCATATTCCATAAACATCAGGAAAGTTGCCCCATAATTAATAAAACCGTTATGCAATGAAATACCGTTCATGATGCCGCTCATCCCGAATTCGCGAACACCGTAAAAAAGGTAATTTCCATCCGCATCATCTGCCGTAATACCTTTAGAGCCTGACCATAAGGTGAGGTTTGAACCAGCTAAATCTGCTGAGCCACCTAATAGCTCAGGTAACAATTTTCCGTATGCTTCAATCGAATTCTGTGATGCTTTTCGACTGGCTATATTTTGGCCATCTTTTTGACATTGAGCGATAAACAAATCAGCATTTTTTTCAAATAACGCGGGTAAGTTTTGTTCAATAACACGACGTTGATATTCATTGCCCAATTCGGGATGGGCTTGCTTATATTTTGTAAAAAGTTGTTGCCATTGTTTTTCTTGCTCAACCCCTGATTTTTTGGCGTCCCAGCTAGCATAAATATCTGCAGGGATTTCAAAAGGAGCATGCGGCCAGTTTAAAAAGTCGCGGGTTGCTGCTATTTCATCTTCCCCTAACGGTGAGCCATGACAGTCGTGTGAGCCTGACTTGTTAGGTGAGCCAAATCCTATAATAGTTTTACAGCAGATCAGCGTTGGCTTATCAGTGACAAGTTTAGCTTGTTCAATCGCTTGTTGAATTTGTACTGGGTCATGGCCATCAACATCAGCAATAACATGCCAGTTGTAAGCGGCAAAGCGCGCTGGGGTGTTATCGGTAAACCATCCCTTTACATCGCCATCAATCGAAATACCGTTATCGTCCCAAAATACGACTAATTTACCTAGGCCTAATGTACCCGCTAACGAACAAACTTCATGAGATATACCTTCCATTAGGCAACCATCACCTAAAAAGCAATACGTATAATGATCAACAATTTCAAACGTTTTACGATTAAAATGTGCCGCTAGCGTTTTTTCAGCAATCGCCATACCAACGGCATTTGATAAACCAGCGCCTAACGGACCTGTTGTGGTTTCTACGCCTGGGGTATAGCCATATTCTGGGTGACCAGGAGTTTTAGAGTGTAACTGTCTAAATTGTTTTATTTGTTCAATGGGTAAGTCATAGCCAGATAAATGTAACAACGAATAAATTAACATCGAACCATGGCCATTACTTAAAACAAACCTGTCTCGGTCTGACCAATTGGGGTTATTTGGGTTATGTTTTAAAAAGTCATTCCATAATACTTCAGCAATATCGGCCATCCCCATGGGGGCACCTGGGTGACCAGATTTTGCTTGTTGTACAGCATCCATGCTTAACGCACGAATAGCATTGGCTAACTGTTGTCGAGTAGTCATTTTTTGATCCTGTTTTGATAATGAATTTCTTGCTTAGTTACTATCTGTCGGCAAGAGGTAAGCTATGGAATGTGGGATGCAAAAGCAGTATGGTCAAATGACGATAAGGGGATTTATCACTTGACCATACGAGCCATAATTATTTTATTACACGGCAGTTTTTTGAGATATTAATGAAGTAACCAGTGTTTCCAACGACTTTTGGTCCGCCGAAAACTGGGTAATTCCACTGACAAGCTTCTCTTTTGCCATCGGATCATTTTCGTGTTGACAAGTAAAGCGCTCTTCATCTAGCGGCTCTATCTCAATACGAGGTTTAACGTCAATATCATCGGCATTTAACTTAACAACAAGTTCGCCTTCTGTTTCTTGTAGTTGCGTTAACAAGGTAGGAGAAATCGTTAACAAATCACAACCGGCAAGTTCAATTATTTCACGGGTATTTCTAAAACTTGCGCCCATAATTACTGTGCTATATCCATAAGACTTATAATAATAATAAATACGTGTCACCGATTGAACGCCAGGATCATCAGCACCGATAAAGTCTTTATTTTCGTTCTGTTTATACCAATCTAATATTCGTCCGACAAAAGGCGAAATTAAAGTAACCTTTGCTTCCGCACATGCAATCGCCTGAGCCATACTAAATAACAGTGTTAAATTACAAGAAATACCTTCTTTCTCTAACTGTTCAGCGGCTTTAATGCCCTGCCAGGTTGCCGCTAACTTGATTAAAATTCGATCTTTGTTAATACCGGCGGCTTGATATAAGGCAATTAACTTTCGACCTTTTTCAATACTTGCCTGCGTATCATAAGAAAGTCGAGCGTCAACTTCGCTGGAAATTCTCCCTGGAATAATTTTCAGTATTTCACAACCAAAATTAACAATCAGCTGATCGCAAACATCATCCACCTGACCCTGAGTTTTAGCTATCGCGTCATCAATTAGATGTTGGTACTGTGGTAACTTTGCTGCTTGTAAAATTAATGATGGATTGGTGGTTGCATCAATAGGGTTTAATTCTTTGATTGAATCAACATCGCCGCTATCAGCGACAACTATCGTTACTTTTTTCAATTGTTCTAATAAGTTCATGTTAGTCCTATAAAAGAGTTAATTTGATAATCTTACTAACGGCTTTATCACTGAGATTTAACCGTTTAATTAATTAAATTTTTGCTGACATTTTGTTGCAACTATAAAGCGTTAATAGCGGGTATTTTTGCTTTTAACGCTAAATATTATCGACACTTTACAGTGATTTTTTGTAATTTTGCCCAGCAAACGCTAAGCTTTTTTATTTACTACAGGCTAGTTACTTGATTAAAAATAACCTTTCAAACTAGTGTAAAGCTTGCGATATGTTTGATATTGCGGCTGATAGTAAGTAGACATGGCACTATCACTCTCAATAACTTTAGTGATCTTGCCTGGCTGACAAACACTTTGCGGTGACTCTTTTGATATGGCTATTCGTGCTAAGCGCGCAGCACCAAAAGCAGGACCCACTTCCCCCCCTTCCCGGTAGATCAGTGGCTGATTTAGTACACTTGCTAATATTTTTCCCCATAATTGACTTCGAGCACCACCGCCAATTACCGACACTTGACCTATTTCAGTACCACCGTCCAACAACACTTGCTGTGCGTCGGCAAAAGCAAATGCAACGCCTTCTAAAACGGCACGCCCTAATGTGCTGCGCGTAGAATTATGTGATAAACCAAAAAATACACCTTTAGCATTAGGATTATTATGGGGCGTACGCTCACCAGATAAATAGGGTAAAAAAGTAACCGTACAGGGTTTAGTAAAATCCTCAGTTTCCACTTCATCTAATAAAGCTTTTTCATTAGCGGCACCGGTCAGTTTAGTTACCCAACTTAAACAACTCGCTGCGCTAAGAATAACTGACATTTGATGCCAAGTTTCAGGAATACAATGACAGAAAGTATGAACTGCACCATCGGTATTCGACTGATAGTCTTTATTAGCGACAAAGAAAACGCCTGACGTCCCTAAAGACAAAAAGGCTTCGTTCGGATTAATCACACCAATACCGGCTGCTCCTGCGGCATTATCACCCGCACCCGCCGCTACCGGCACCTGCTTAACACCCCACTGCTTAGCTACGCTAGCACGCAATATTCCAGTAACTTCTGTGCCTTCAAATAATTCAGGCATATGAGACTTATCTAAATCAGTTGCCGCTAGCATTTCATCTGACCACTGTCTATTTGCAACATCTAGCCATAGCGTGCCAGAGCTGTCTGACATATCTGAGGCATAATCACCGGTCATTAATAGACGAAGGTAGTCTTTGGGTAAGAGAACTTTTTTGATTTTATCAAACAGATGAGGTTCATTTTTTTTCACCCACGCCAGTTTCGGTGCTGTAAAGCCAGGCATAGCAATGTTGCCGGTAATATCACGACTATTGGTTATTCTTTGCTCTATTTCAGCACATTCAGTATAACTACGACCATCATTCCATAAAATGGCTGGACGGATAATATTGTCATTATCATCGAGTAAGGTTGCACCGTGCATTTGCCCCGACAAGCCAATGGCCTTTACGTCAGAGAGTGCTTTACCATGCTCAGCTTTTAATTGAGCCATCGCAAAGTTTGTTGCCTGCCACCAATGTTTAGGGTCTTGCTCTGACCATAAGTTTTCTAGACGAGATATTGTTAATGAAGACGAAGCTTGCCCAATAAGCTGCTCATCCTCTGCAAGTATAACAATTTTAACGCCAGAAGTTCCTAAATCGATTCCTAAATACATAAACCTATCTCTTTGTTTTATCGTTGTTTTTATTGTTGTCTTTTATAATGTAACTCTAATTGCTTTCCCTTTTAAGATAAAGGATTAGTTACCTTTAATCGTCAAACGGGGACGTTTTTATAAAATCAAAACGAATACTGCTGATAAGCATAGAAAACCAAAACATTCTAAGCTCACAAAACGTGTCACATTGCCAAAGCAGCCGTTACTGCAATAAATTAAATAAAATGACAAAAAACCTGTGAAGCTCTGCCTATACGTTATTGGCGATAACGCTAGGTTGTGCTTTATTTATTAAATAATGTTCAATTTCCTCAAGCGAGGTAAAAATACCATCAGCAATACTAAACTTAGGATCGGTAATGTCTTCAGGTATGACATAAGTCGTAATTGCTGCTGCTTTTCCTGAGATCATGCCAGTAACGCTATCCTCAATAATTATGCATTGCTCTTTGTTTGACTTTAGTTGTGTCATAGCGCTTAAATACACATCTGGATGGGGCTTTCCGTACTTTTCGTTATCCGCACTACAAATCACGGTAAAAAAATCCCTAATCGACAAATGATCTAGCACCGCATTAATGACCGGCACACTAGAGGATGTTGCTAAACCAATGTTGAAATTATTTTTTTTCAAGTAGTTCAGTAAGCTGTATAAACCGGCTTTAGCTTGTCCTTGCTCACGAATATGGCTAATTACCGAATGCATAATATTTTGTTGTAGTTCAATATTCGATATCGGCAGATCAAAACGTCGGCACCAAGTATCAGCTAAGTCGTCTAATTTTCGCCCCATAGTATAATTAATACAGTCATCTATAGTAATTTTGACCTTGTATTTACTAAGTTCTTCTATTTGCGCCTGACGCCAGAATGGTTCTGAGTCAATCAGTACACCGTCCATATCGAAAATAACAGTTTTTATATTCATAAATTAATATCCATAAAATTTGTACCATCATATATAGTGAGCCAAACCCGTTACTAAAACGCAATTAAGCATGTGGATTACTATTTTTTTGATTTCAGGAACTACCGCAAGAATTATAATAATTCCTTTTACAAGCTTTTGCAGATAACCAAAAATATTCATTAACGTTGAAATAATAGCTAAAATTAAAACTCCAACCCTGCTATTAAATAAAGCCCTGCGCCCTAAAGTTAAACTTGCAGCACCCATAGCAATCAGCCCACAAGTCATAACACTCACTAATATAAAAGGAGGACAGCACTGCGTTTAACTATTTTAACAACACCTGTAGCTGTTATAAAACCTGCTAACTTAGTACTCTACAATCAATAGGTTGAGAGACTAAGCTTAGTTTCATTTCGCTTAATATGCTGTAGATAAGCTAGCCCTAATGATTTATTTTTAGATATAATTCATTAATTTTATCTCGCAACATGATCTCAAATTCAGCTTTCTCAGCAAGCTTGCCAAAAAGCATGCTGTTCTGAGAGTAAACTTTAATAGGATCGTCACTTGCGTACATATTAGTCACTAATTGCTTATCGATAATGCCATCTTGGTATTGATAAGGTAGCGCACCTTCATGCCATTTCTTTAAGAAAATAAAGAATAATGCCGGTAACATTGCGGTTGCTTCAGGCGATTTATTATTTTGATAACAGTCAATTAGTGTCGGTGTAATCATTGCTGGTATTTTAGAAAAACCATCCGCCGCAACCCGTTGATTCGTATCCTTGATGTTAATATTCGCAAAACGTTCAAGCACAATATCACGGTAGCTAAACAAATCTATTTCATTACTATTTAAACTTGGAATAACATCTTCAGTGATATAATCAAAGGCTAATTTATAAATGAAATCGATAGCAACACTTTCATATATAAAGGATTTACCTAATAATGTTCCTGCCCATGCGATGCAGCTGTGCGAGGCATTTAAAATCCGAATCTTAGCTTCTTCATAAGGCACAACAGATTCAACCACTTCTACCCCTACTGAAGCTAAATTAGGCCATGGCGTAATAAAGTTATCTTCAATCACCCATTGTATATATGACTCCGCCATCACAGGCGCATTGTCATCTATACCGGTTTTTTCTTTAATACGTTGTGGCAAATCTTCAGTTGGCCGTGGCGTTATGCGGTCAACCATAGTGTTTGGACAAGTTATGTTATCACCGAGCCAAGTTAGTAATGTCTCGTCTTTTTGTAATTGTAAAAACTCCACTAATCCATTATAAAAACGCTGGCCATTATGGCGTAAATTATCACAATTTAATAAGGTCACAGGGCCATGATTACCTAGCATTCTTTTACGAAGAATACTGGCCACTACACCGTAAATGGTTTTTGTATCACCAGACAAGTCAGCTTTAACCGCCTCGTTTGATTGATCGAGTTTATTATTGGTATCTAAATAATATCCCGCTTCAGTGACAGTAAAAGAAATCACTTTAGTTGCCGCTAAAGCCCCAACAGTTATTAACGGTGCCAAGTCTTCCTGCCACGGAACTATATTTTTTATTGAGGTGATTTTTTCGTACTTACTTTCGCCTTGCGGTGAGATAGTTTCAAGTACATATTCCCCTTGTTGTTCGCGAAGGCACTTTGCTATGGCTTCATCTTCGCCGCGCATATTACCAGCGGTAATAGACCACGTATTATCACCTGCTTCTATAAGCTTGTGCATATACCAAGCTTGGTGAGAACGGTGGAATGCCCCTAAACCAATGTGTAGCCATGTGTAACTATGTGAATTACTCAAACCATTAACCTTTAATAGACATTTCGTTGAGAGGTACTATATTCCAAGGTCGAATAAATGTCCATAGCTTGAGCAATTATTTGAATACAATCAAAAGATTTTTATTTAAAATAATATCTACAGGTAAATAACCCACTTTATATTGATGCCCATACTGTTTATTCATGCTTGATTAACACCATATTAAAGTGGACAAAAACATGAATTTAAACATTAGTTTTTAATGCGAACCTTAGGTCTGGTCCCTAAAACTGGCTTAAACAACGATAGAACCCTGCTTACCTATCGGCCAATAAATCAATAATAATTCGTTAACGATCCTATGCTACTGTATGACCTAAAGTGTTAATTTTTAATATATTATTAAATAGACGAATACTTGATACATTAGTACAATAGTCAGGCTGTTCTTTGATAAACCCCTACATTGAATGGTTAAGTATCGTATTTCGATTACGTTAATCAAGGCTAAAAATTTACACAAAGAGATTACTAATGACAGTAGATTATAAACATGACAACCTCGTTAGAGCTGCTTGGCTATATTATGTATTGGGTAAGAATCAAAGTGAGATAGCTACTATCCTGGGTGTTTCTAGACCTTCAGTACAGCGCATGATTGCTTCTGCGAATGATAAAGGTTTAGTGTCAGTTGATATTAAACACCCAGTCTCTGTTTGCCTTGAATATGAATTATTGATTAGTAAAAAATATGACTTATCACTTTGCCGTATCGTGCCTTATGCACAAGACAGCAAATCTGATCATAAAAGCTTAGTTTCTTACGGGGCTTCCCAAGTTATTTCTAGATATATAAAACAAGAAAAATCATTGAACATAGGCATTGGCTCTGGCTTAACGTTAAAACGCTCTATTAACTATCTTGAGAAACTTAACCAGCCGCAACATAAATGTATCGCTTTAATTAGCCAAATGAATTTCGAAGGCTTATGTAATTATTATGATGATGTGCCGCTGTTGTTTGCAGATAAAATTAAAGCTGGTTATTATCAACTGCCTGCTCCTTTTTACTCTAAGAATGCAGAAAATCACAAAATGTGGTGCAACACCGACCTTTATCAAGAGCTGGCGGTAAAAGCGAGTAATGCTGATGTTATCTTTATCGGTATTGGCTCCATTGGTGATTCAAGCCCTATCGTATCTAATGGTTTTATTACTAATAATGAATCTGAAGCCTTGCAAAAGAAAGGGGCTGTAGGTGAAATTTTAGGTCGTTTCTTTGACTGCCACGGAAAAGTTATCAAGCACGCAATCAATGAACGCGTGACCAGTTACGATCTTAGAAAAAGTAAAAAAGCGAAAATAATAGGAATTGCCTCAGGGGAAGATAAACAAGCGGCAATATTAGCCTCATTAGAGGGAAAATGGATTAATGGTTTAGTCACTGATGAACAAACCGCCAGATGGTTACTTACTCAGTAGGTTAAGCTATAAATACCCACAAAACATCTATAGATTAATGTGTTTCGAAGATCATTTATAATCGAATACCGGCAGGATTTTCGTTAAATGCAGAGTCGAACACGTTAATATTCATATCAAAAGCCCAAGCTATCAATCCTTTATCGCTTCGCTTGTCTCATGCTTTTAACCCTCAATCAATCTAGATGAAAGCAATTTTAAGCTCAGTTGGCTAGTAAAGTAATCTTGCTGATAGATATGATACTTTGTGCCCTTACGCACAAAGTATCATTAGTTACAAACATGATAGAGGGATTAGCCTCAACATATTATTGAGACAAAGTAAGACCTGCGGCATCAAAATGTAGCATCTTGTTTTCTACGGCACTTAAATAAATATTGTCGCCATAAACATAAGGGCAATCGCCACCCGCTTTTACGGTAAAGGTGGCTTTACCTTCAACATGCACATGTAAAAAAGTTTCAGAGCCAAGATGTTCGATAACCCCTACTTTTCCAGGCCAGGTACCTGACGTTGTTGATATAGTGATATGCTCAGGTCTTATGCCTAAGCAACAAGTGGCATCGGTAGCCGTTGGCTCAACAGCTATAAAGTTCATTTTTGGCGAACCAATAAAACCCGCCACAAATTTATTCACTGGCGTGTTGTAAAGCTCAAGTGGACTGCCCACTTGCTCTATAATGCCGGCATTAAATACCGCAATACGATCGGCCATTGTCATGGCTTCTACCTGATCATGGGTAACATAAATCATGGTAGTGGCAAGGGTTTTATGCAGCTCAGAAATCTCTAAACGCATATTGACCCGCAAAGACGCATCTAAATTAGATAAGGGCTCATCGAATAAAAAAGCAGAAGGTTGACGCACGATGGCACGACCAATAGCAACACGTTGGCGTTGACCGCCAGATAATTGCCCGGGTTTACGGTCAAGGTAATCAGATAGGTTTAATGTTTTGGTGACACTCGCTATTTTTTTCTCAATCTCTTCTTTGCTAACTTTCGCACGCTTTAAGGGAAAAGCGATATTGTTGCGCACCGACATATGAGGGTACAAAGCATAAGATTGAAACACCATGGCTAAGCCTCTTTTAGCCGGTGGGGTATCAGTGGCATCTTGGCCATCAATTTCTATGTTGCCGCTGGTGGTGTCTTCTAAGCCCGCAATCATTCTTAATAAGGTCGATTTACCACAGCCTGACGGCCCCACAAAAACAATAAACTCACCATCTTTAATGGCTAAATCAATCGGTTTAATGACGCTAACATCACCAAAATCTTTTGTTACTTGTTTTAAATTAATACTGCCCATCTTGAAAATTCCTATTTAACGGCGCCGAAACTTAATCCACGCACTAATTGTTTTTGACTAAACCAACCCAAAATCAGGATCGGCACTATCGCCATCATTGACGCGGCAGACAACTTGGCATAAAACAAACCTTCGGGGCTTGAATAGCTAGCAATAAAGGCGGTTAATGGCGCGGCGTCGGCGGCGGTTAAAATCAGCGTCCAAAAGGCTTCGTTCCACGCTAAAATGACCGTTAACAATAATGTTGATGCTATACCCGGTAACGCGATAGGTAAAAGTACATACCAAATTTCTTCACCAATATTGGCCCCATCCATGCGCGATGCTTCAAGCACTTCACTGGGGATTTCTCTGAAATAGGTGTAGAGCATCCACACCATGATAGGTAAGTTAATTAAGGTCATCACAATCACCAAACCTACTTTAGTATCGAGTAAACCAAAATCACGAAACAACAAGTAAATGGGAATAAGCACACCCACCGGCGGTAACATTTTGGTTGAAAGCATCCACATTAATAAATGTTTAGTGCGTTTCGTTTGTACAAATGCCATGGACCAAGCCGCAGGGATAGCAATGAGTAGCCCTAAAATACTTGAGCCCAGTGAAATCACGATAGAATTCCAAAAGTGGTTAAAGTAAGGCGATCGGGCTAATACCTCTTCATAATTCTCTAGCGTCCAGTCAAACATAAATAAGCTTGGGCTAGCTGAGATAGCTTCCGCTTCTGTTTTAAAGCTAGTGATCAAGGTCCATAATATGGGAAAAAATATTAAGCTACTGATCGTCCAAGCTAAAAAGGTATAAATAATTTTTGATCTATGACTATTTTTTATCGACATTGCTTAATCCTCCAAGTTCTTACCAATTAATCGCATTAAGAAAATAGCAACTATATTGGCGATAATAACCGCAACAATGCCGCCTGCTGAGCCACCACCGACGTCAAATTGTAATAATGATTGGGTGTAAATGAGATAGGTGATATTGGTTGATTCATAGCCTGGACCACCGCTGGTAGTGACTAATATCTCGGCGAAAATTGACAGTAAGAAGATAGTTTCAATTAAAATTACCGCGGTAATGGCGCGCGATAAGTGCGGCAAAACGATGTAATAAAATTTACTGAAGGGACCCGCACCATCTAAATCGGCGGCGTCAAGTTGCTCTCGATCTAATGATTGAATTGACGTCAGTAATATCAGCGCGGCAAACGGTAACCACTGCCACGAGACAATAATAATGATGGACAATAAGGGTATTTGAGCAAAGAAATCAATCGGCGACATGCCAAGCCAAGTCGCAAAATGTGCAAATAAACCATTCACCGGGTTCATCAGCATATTTTTCCACACTAAGGCAGACACCGTCGGCATAACAAAGAAGGGGGCTAAGACCATAATACGGACGTAGTTACGACCCCAAATAGCTTGGTCGAGCAAAATAGCTAAACCAATACCACCGCCCAGGGTGATCAGTAAAACACCACCCACCAGTAATATTGTATTGAAAAATGAAGCAAAAAATGCCGGATCGGTCAGGAAAAATTCATAGTTTAAAAAACCAATAAAGGCATTATTGCCCGGGGTAAGTAGATTGTAATCTAAAAATGAAAAATACAATGTCATGCATAGCGGTACCAACATCCAAGCCAACAGTAAAACAACTGAAGGAAATAACATTAACCGAGCGAGTGTTCTTGAATTTGAAGTCGCCAACAGTAAAACCTCTTATAAGTAAAGCTTAGGGCAAACACTTACGTGCTTGCCCACCAATAACTAATGAACTATTTTGGATAACGCGCTTTGCGCATTGTACGCTCTACTAAACGCTGAGAAGCCTTTAACGCTTCCTTTACCGTCATGGTGCCGGTCAGTGCCGCCGCAAATTGTTGTCCAACTGCCGTGCCGATACCTTGAAACTCAGGGATAGCGACAAATTGCACACCCACATAAGGAACAGGTTTAACGGTTGGGTTAACAGGATCAGCAGATTGGATAGAATCTATAGTAATTTGTGCAAAAGGTGCCGCACTGAGGTATTTAGGATTATTGTAAAGTGACGTTCTAGTACCCGGTGGTACTTTTGCCCAGCCTTTGTTTTTAGCCACTAAAGCTGAATATTCTTTAGACGTTGCCCAACTGATAAATTTCATCGCCGCGTCAGATCTCTTACTACTTGAAGGAATAGCTAATGTCCAAGCCCACAACCAGTTTCCGCGTTTGCCTAAACCTTTATCAGGTGCTAAAGCAAAGCCGACCTTGTCTGCTACGGCAGAATCTTTTTCGTTAGTCACAAATGAACCTGCCACCGTGGCATCAATCCACATACCACATTTACCGGTTTGGAATAAGGCTAAGTTTTCATTAAAACCATTAGCGGATGCGCCCGGAGGACCAGACTCTGCCATCACATCTACATAGTATTGCAAGGTGTCATGCCATTCTTGGGTGTCAAATTGTGGTTGCCAGTTTTCGTCAAACCAACGCGCACCAAAGGAGTTAGACATAGCCGTTATTAGGGCCATATTATCACCCCAACCGGCTTTACCCCGTAAACAAATACCATAAACACCGGCTTCTTTGTCTGTCATGGCTTTAGCTGCTTGACGAATAAAGTCCCAACTTGGCTTTTTAGGCATTTCAAGTCCCGCTTTTGCAATCAAGTCGGTGCGATACATCACCATCGAACTTTCACCATAAAATGGGGCGGCAAAAAGTTTTTCGTCTACGGTTAAGCCACTTCTTATCGCGGGTAATAAATCATCAACATCATAGTTCGCCCCTAGGCTATCAAGTTCAGTTAACCAACCTTGTTTGCCCCAAATTGGCACTTCATATGTGCCTATGGTCATTACGTCGTATTGCCCACCACCGGTGGCCACATCAGTCGTGACACGTTGACGAAGGATATTCTCTTCTAAAGTCACCCACTTTAAGGCGATATCAGGGTTTTGGCGGGTGAAGTCATTGCTGAGTTCTTTCATGGTGATCATGTCACCATTGTTAACTGTGGCGATGGTGATCGTCTCTTTTGCGGCGACTGCGGCACTCATGGTCATCACGCCACAAGCTAGCATCATTAATTTATTTTTCATCAGGTGTTCCCCATATTCAACGTTAATGTCTCACCTAAGGTGTTAGATGAGACTTTTATTATCATTATAATTGTAAGTTATCAAAGTCTATAAAAAGTAAAATAGACTTGCCATACTCCTTGGGTCTAGGCCCAGTTGCACACGGCCATATTAGATATCTTAGAACTTAACCGAAATTTCTGATGTGAAGCCGTCAAAGCCTGTGCCGATTTGGCCACCTGAATTAACGCCTTCTTCTTGATCAACATATTCAAACTTCAACAATGTTTTGTCATTAAACCAGTAACCTGCAGCGACTTGAATACGCTCAACCTTGTTGTCCGTTTGTGCGATTAAATCTGAAGTGTTTTCCGCTTCTGAATAACGTGCCGCTAGATAAAACTTGTTCGGTATTATGTAGTGCTGTGCTTCAAAGGTGTAGTACTCAACAGAAGAGTCGCCTTTAATGACACTATTTGAGTCGAAAGTTGTACCATTAGCATCGGCAATACCGTCAACACCAAAGTAAGTAATGCCTGCTACGGCGTTACCGGCAGCATCGGCGAAAGTGTAATCATCAGTCGACTTACCTAACATGAAAATTAGGCTAGTTTCTGCAGTTGGTTGATACGCTAAGTTTAACTGAATAATTGACTGTTCAACCCCTGGCATAGCGCCAACATGGGTATCACGCTCGCTCGAGCCTGAAGCAGAGAAGTTGTAGTTTTCACCATCACCAAAGCGATAGTTAGTGGTGGTAACACCAGCAAGACTGGCTACGCCATTTTCAAAACGTAGTTGGTCACCTTGGTTGGCTTGGAAATAATTTAAACCCGCTTTAAACCCGCCAGCAAATTCAAGTGTTCCTTGCAGTCGAAAGTTAAAGCCGCGATCTTCTTGGAAGGCTTCACCAAAACTTGACGTAGTGACATGACCGGCAACATTATAGCCGCGGATCAGACCGCTATCGCGTGTCTCGCTGTAGCTTAATTGCATCCCATTTTCTGCGGTTGCATAGTCTGTTATACCGTTACCAATAAGGGCATTGCCTTGGTTGTCAGCGCCATCTTGAAAACCTTTAAATTGGAAAGGTGATGCGCCTATGTTACCTAAGCGAAGTGTTAAGTCAGCGTTATCGCGCGCGGCGCCAGAAAGGCCCAGTAGTTCAAATTCAATCCCGGCGAAATCTTGGTGAAAAGCGAAATCTCGGTCGCCGTTATTACCAAAATCGTTTGGCTCTTCTGCGATGTCGACATCAGCGACGATATACTCGTTGATGTGAAATTTAAATTGTAAATTAACTCTGATACGACCAAAGCCTGAAGACTGCTCTTCGTCTACTGGACGAAATGCGCCCTCTTTCGCTTGAATGGCTTGGTAGTTTTGCAAGGCGAGGAAGTTAACTTCTGCAAGGCCGTCAAGAAATTCGGCAGATTGTACGTACGTCGGTGCTGATGCGGCCATAACCGCTGCTGCGAGTAAACCAAATTTATGAGTTTTGCGGATTGTTAAGTTAGACATATTCATTCCCCTTTTAGCTGCTAACAAAGTTAGTGTTGTTTGTATATTTTTTAACATAGTGAACCCTGTATATTTTATGTGTTATTTGTAAACTTATTAATTTATTTACATTTGAACCTGTTAACTTACAAAAGCCATCTTTCGTATAAATGTTCAGGCGCTGAACATAATCCCACTCAAAATTTATATAGTCAACCTGTTTGTTCATAAAAGACCCATGCTTTTTAATAAAATAAATATTAGTCATTAAATTCAATTAATTATTTTCATATATAGTTTATGAAAAAGCTAAATTAGAGATAGGATATTTCGATTTTATGTTTGCTTCTCGGTGCTTTTCGCACTAGAACATGCATAAAAAGTGGTTATAATATGGTTTAAATGAAGTAAAAATGAAGTAAAAATGACACTTTAAAACTAAGATTAGCGCCATTTAATAGGGCAACATTATATTTACAACAGGCATACTGATGAGATTTTTTAGTTTTGTTTAGCTGCGTTTGGGTATAAAAAAACCTCCTATGCATTAGGCTAAAAATTAAGCACAGATTAAGCTAGGATTAGAGAAAGCCCTGATGATTAAAATATCTGCCAAAATAGCTTAAAATGAAAAAAGCTACCGCATTCAACCTTTAAAGGCAGCATGAAATGTCATAACACGGGGTTAAATTTTTGCGTTTTATTCTTTGAAGTTATTCTTTGAAATTATCACTTTGAAGTTATCACTTTGAAGTTAAAAGGCTTATGCTAAAAGGTGGCAGTATTGCAATCAACCAGGCTTAAAACATGAGTTGAATAAATAAATTGTTAGCTTACCTATCAAAAATAAAAGTAGCCTTTTCGGTTTAAATGCCAATTGCTTTTATTTTATATACCAGTTTTTTACACTCTTCTTCTGTACAGATGTTAGTAAAACTTAGAATGAGACTTGGATGCACAGGTCTTGATGACCATTGTGATAATCCCTGAGCAAATAACCCCGCAGCCATCATTTTGTTTGATAGCTCAACATCATTTATATCTGGATTGTTAAGTTTTACTATCATGTGCATGCCTCCAGGTTGATTTTCTATCGAAATTTTATCACCCAAAATTTGCTTAAATACTCTGGCAGTTAACTCTCGGCGTTCTCGATATAATTTTCTCATCCGTTGAATATGTCGTGACAGCTGCCCTTCCTCGATAAAAGCTAATACACAAGCTTGAGTGAGCGCAGCAACATTGCCAGCATAAAGTTCAGCACATTGCTCAAAAGCTTGGACCTTAGTTTTAGGCACCACAATGTAGGCTATACGCAAACTTGGGACAAGCACCTTACTAAAGGTGCCTGAATAAACCACTCTATCTTGGCTATCTAAACTTTTTAATGCCGGTAATGGCAGTCCGGTATGGCGATATTCACCGTCATAGTCATCTTCAATAATCCAGCTTTGATGTCTATTTGCCCAATCTAATAATGCTTGTCTGCGCTGCAAAGATAACGAAACACAGGTTGGACTTTGATGAGTGGGTGTAACTATAACCACATCGGCTGCAATGTTTGATGGAAGATTAATACCCTCTTCATCAACTGGTACTGAGACAATATGTGAGAACTTAGCCTTTAATATCTTTGCCGTGAGTGGATAACCCGGATCTTCTATGGCAATGGTAGACTGAGCATTTAAAAGCACTTGGGTGATCCAGTTGATTGAATTGACATAGCCAGAGGTGATAAATACCTGCGTTGGTTCACATTGTACTCCTCGAGAAAGCTGTAAATATTGTGCTATTGAGGTTCTTAATGGCGCCAGCCCGTAAGCACAAGGATATGCTAGATCGTCCTTATTAATATTTCGCGCACATCGGGCGGCCATTCTTGACCAGGCTTTTCTGGGAAAAGCATCTAAGGCAGGAATACCGAGTTGAAAAGGTAAAAGCTGAGCTGTTTGAATTTCACTCGTAAACCCTGGTTGGCGGGTATTAACCTTAGGTTTTTCAATTTTGGATGGCGTAAGTAACTTTTCACTGACCCGTGTTCCAGCTTGACCACTAGACTCAATATAGCCCTCGGCTTTTAATATCGCATAACCTTCTTCTACGGTACCGCGCGCAACGCCCATTTCTTTTGAGAGCACTCGAGCGGCTGGGATCCGCTCACCCGGCTTTAATATACCTTGCAAAATAGCAGCATGAATTCGTTTATACACTTTTTGATAAGCCAGGATTTTAGCCATTAATTTCTCATCTTTAATATGGTCTATAAAAAAAGTAAATTCATGGCTCTTTTTTAGAGCCATATTTACTAGTATCATACAAGCCTTCATGGGTGAAACCAATAGATGAAGATACCTAATTTTAGAGAGAAATATGAACGTATTAGTGATCACTTGTAGTGCGCAGCAACAAAAGTCTTCCAGCTATAATTTAGCGCAAACTATGCTCAAACAGTTAGCCAGTATTAACACTATTGAAGTAGAGTATTTTGATGCAACTAGGCTTCCACATATAGATAGCCTTTACGCCGATGCAGTATGTACTGGTCAACAGCCGCACGACACAAATCAAGGAAGCTTAGCCCTTTCAGATCGATTGATTGCATCTCTTGAGTTTGCTGATGTTGTGATTATCGCCTCTCCGATGCATAACTACTTTTTACCTTCAAGCTTAAAAAGCTGGATAGACCATATTGTTAGAGCAGGAAAAACCTTTGAGATTACTGCAACTGGCAAACAAGCGCTATTAAACGATAAGCCGGTGTATATTCTGATTTCATCAGGCGGCTTTTTTTTAAATGCAAACGCTACTCAACCCGACTTTTTTACACCTTATATGAAGGAAGTATTAGGGACAATTGGCCTTAAAAATATGCATTTTTTTGCCCTCGAAGGTACTGCGTTAAGTCACAACTTAGTACAACCGCAGATAGATAAATTAAAGCGAGAAATTTGTGAGCATTTAGTTACTCACTTTTCTTAAGCCTTGATGCAAATATTATTTGAGCAAGGCCCGTACCTATTTTGTTAAAATCACTTAAATTTTAATTACTAAATATTACTAAGCTAGGAAGTTTATATGGATACCCGTATTTATTTATCGATCAAAGCAACATTACTGGCATTATTATGCCTAATATCAAGCACGCACTTTGTACAGGCAGAAGCTGAAGATTATTCAGCTGATGGAGAACGAAGAGCCAAATCCGCAGGCCAGTCTTTAGTCGGCACTTTAGCTCCTCAAATGACGATTGTCACCATTGACGGCCAGACGATAGATTTAGCCAACGTTTATGGCAAAAAACCAGTTTACATTAAATTTTGGGCAACTTGGTGTGTGCCTTGTCGTCAACAAATGCCAGGCTTTGAAGCCATTTATACAAAGTATGGTGAAAAAGTTCAGGTCATTGCCGTGAATACTGGCATCAGTGACAATCTAAAATCAGTCAATGCCTTTCGAGAAAAAATGCACTTGACGATGCCAATAACGATTGATGATGGCAAGCTAGCCCGTGCATTTAATTTACGTGTAACTCCCCAGCATTTATTAATCGATAAACGTGGAAAATTTGCTTACTTTGGACACAAAGATGATGAAAAATTTCATCAAGCATTGAACAAGCTAGTAGCCGAAAAAGTCAATAATCAGCCAGTAAGTAACCCTACTTTTATCGTTAACGACTCGGGTTATAAACAGGGTCATACGGTAGCAAACCTTTCCTTATCTTCCATTGATGATGTACTTATCGATATACCCTTTAATAGACCTAAGAGTAAAAAAGTGGGCTTAGTCTTCTTTGGCCCTTGGTGTGAATGGTATTTAGAAGAAACAGAGCCTAAAACCTCTAAAGCCTGTAAACAGGTTCGTGAACTCTTAGAGAGTAAATCAAAAAAATCGAATATTCAGTGGATAAACATTTCAACTAACTTATGGTCATCTGTTGCCGATTTGCAGGATTACCGAAAGAGTTATAAAACAACCTTGCCCATTGTATTTGACAAAACAGGTAACTTGTTTACTCAGTTTGATGTCAACCAGCTTCCTACTATTATCCTGATAGATGCTAACGGAAAAATAAGTCTAAAGTCTTCCATTCAAGATGATGATTTTGCCGCGGCTTTACACACTATTTCAAAACTTAAGTAAACCCAGTAATTTAGCAATATAAGGACAGTATGAAACATATTATTCAAGTCATCCCATGGTTTATCATCTTGATCTGCTCATCAAACGTCATGAACACACAAGCCAGTGAAAGACAGAAACTCATTGCTATTTCTATGCTTGTGGCATCAGATAAACCTGCCCCAGAGCAGACACAAACGTTAGCGTTAATCATGAAACCACGTAAAGGATGGCATGGTTACTGGCGTAACCCTGGTGATGCAGGATTTCCTGCGAGTTATGATTGGCAGTTACCCAAAGGGGTTAGCATAGCAGAGGTTCAATATCCTGCGCCAAGTCAGCTTATGACCAGAAATTTTATGAATTATATTTATCACGATGAATTCGTTCTGCTTGCACCGCTAACGATTGATAAAAGTATTGCTATGGGTACAAAAATCACCGTAAAACTTGATATCAGTTACTTAGCCTGTAGCCCAACAAGCTGTATGCCTGAGCAGCAAAAAGTTGCAACCACATTCGTTGTGGGTAATGGCACTAGTGATAAAAATAATCAGGCTAAATTCAATCAATGGCGCAACAAATTACCCAAGCCATTAGACTCAAAAGGACAGTTTTCCTCAGATGAAAAACGCTTTACACTTTCTTTGCCTTTACCTAGTTCAATAGCAAGTAGCAACGCGCATATTTATCCTGTTATCAATAACATGATAATAAATAATGCTCCGCAAGCCTTTATTCATCATGATGGTTTGCTGACGATGCAAACTCAAGTTGGCGATGAATTTGGCTCGTTATTTCAGGGCGTATTAGTGCTAGATAATGGTATTGCCTTAAGTTTTAAAGCAGATAAAACTGAGCATGTCTCGTTCCCAGTAAACAGTAAACAGTAATAACAATTGCCCAAGCCAAAGCCAAAGCCAAAACCAAAATACATGGTCACTTGGCATAACCGCTTTGCTTGGGGCTATTTTGGGTGGTTTATTATTAAATGTGATGCCCTGTGTGTTCACCATTTTAAGTTTAAAAACATTAAGCCTTTCACGTCAGGTTTCTGAAAAACAGGCCAAAAGAGGAGCGATAGCTTATGCCCTTAGTGCGGTTTTTGTCTGTGTTTTATTAGGTGGGGTGATCTTAAGGTTACGAGTGTTAGGGCATAACCGTCGGGCCTTTCAGTTACAAAGCCCTAGGGTTATGGCGACTTTAATATTATTGATGAATGCTATTGGCTTTAATCTAGCCGGCTTGTTTGAGATCGCCACCTTAACTTCGGGCTTTGATCTTCAAGATAAAAAATCCCCCCACTTGAGCAACAAGCTGGCTTCCCAGCTTCCTACTAAGGCCAGCCGTTAGTATTTAACAAACACCACACTTGATAATGCCGGCACAGTAAAGCCTTTTTCATCTACCCTACTCTGCTTTAGCACGGCATCTACGCTATTTTTTTGGATGGGATGCAGTTGATAATCGTTAGCTTGAGGGTAAGCGAATGTTTGTGCTTTAGTGCTGGTATTAAAAATCACCAGTAAACTTTCCACATTTTCATCAACGCGTTGGCCAAGTGTGTCATCTATTTTCATTACCAACAAACCTAAAGCTTGATTAGCCACTGAAGGCTGACTTAGGTTAAGAAAACTCACCTTGGCGATAATATCCTCAGCGGTTGTTAATCTAAATAATGGCGAGCTCATACGTAGAGCTATCATCTCTTCAAATATCTTAGCGCTAAAGCCAATGTCTTGAGCGCTAACCTGATCTCGCCCTTGATGACCTTTACGTACTTGGTTAATTAACGGCCAGTTATCTTGGTCTTTATCACTGGGCGGCAAACCAACATGGTAGTAATTTTTATGCTGAGTAAAATCAACACGATTAAACCAATCGCCATAGTCATAACTGTCTCTAAGAAAAGATTTTGAGCGCATAAATTCACTGCCCATATGCAAAAAGGGAATACCTTGAGCATAGAGAACAAACGACAAGCTTTGTAAATGCATTCTAACGCGATCAGCGGTTGAAACATCAAAAGCCAAACGATACTGGCTGTTATCCCACAGCGTTTGATTATCATGCTTGGAAACATAATTAATAGTATCAGCAGGGTCTAAGGCGTAGCCTGTTGGCTGATCGCCATAAGGAATATCTTTACCGAGTATCGCTTTACCTTCAATAAGATAAAGCGGAAAGTTTGATAAATTCCCCGTTAAACCAATACGTAGCTGATCCATGCGAAGATGGTATGCTTGCAAATTATTTTTTTGTGATGAAATACTTTGTGTTTGACGCTCGTTTGGCTGCATCAGTAAACCATTACCTAGCCCTTGTGAATCGCGCGTATTATTACCACCGCCACGCACTGCATCACGTAATCTGTCGCTATAAGTACCAATTTCACTGCCGCCTAGCTCTAGTTGACTCGCTTGAACAAAACGAGTGTTGTTCGCAACTTCACCAAAGTTCCAACCTTCGCCATAGAAATAAGTATCCGCATCCACTGCTCGCACGGCTTTTCGCGCTGCCAGCATGGCACTTTTGGTTTGATGACCCATCAAATCAAAACGAAAACCATCTATTTTATAATCACGCGCCCAAGTCACCAATGAATCTGACATTAACTTGGCCATCATCACCCGCTCGGTCGCGGTATTGCCACAGGTGTTACAGGTTGACTGTTCGACTTCACCGGTAATGATATTAAGCCGGTGATAATAATGGGGCACAATTTTATCAAGCACCGACTTTTCTTTTAAACCAAATTGATAAGTATGATTATAAACAACATCCATAATGACGCGAAAACCTAGGCGGTGAATACTTTGCACCATTTCACGAAACTCAACTAAACGGCTTTTACCTTTTGGATTGAGTGCATAACTCCCCTCGGGTACCGTGTAATGAAAAGGGTCATAACCCCAGTTAAAATTATCAAATTGACGCAGTTCACTCACCATTTTTTGCGCTTGAGCACTGCTGGCATCAAAACTAGCGAGTAGTGATTTCAAGCTTTGTTCTTCACTGAAATCATTTAAATAAGAAAAATCAGTGCTACAAATATGGCTAGTTGGCGCAATATCACATACTTTTACCTTTACTTGAGCAAGAGTATCATTGATATCTACCGACTGACTGTCGTCTTCATTAATAGTGGCTAAATCGTAAGTGGGCAGTAAATGAATATTGTTTAAGCCCGCTTTTTTCAGGGCCTTTAAATGGCTTATGCCACTGGAATTTTGCTCGCTAAACGCTTTGTATTTCCCTCTAAATTTATTATTCGACAGCGCATTATCATCAGAACTAAAGTCTCTAATGTGCGTTTCATAAAATATATTATCTTCAATATTTTCAACCCTAGGCACAGTCTGGTTTTGCCAGTTAAGCGGTTGCGTAGTCGCATCATTTAAATCAACTACCTGTGAATATTGACTATTAACAGACAAGCTGAGTGAATAGGGATCTGTGGTGATCAGTGTTTCTATTTGCTTTGATTGAGGATGATAAACCGTGACTTGGTATTGATAGTAAGCACCATTGAGTGAGCTATCGCCCACAACAGACCAAATACCAGACCGTGTATCTTCAAGCATTGTTAGGCTAGCGGTTGATAAGGGAGATAAATCGTCATTAAAAAGTAATAATTTGACCTTTTGCGCTGTTGGAGCCCATAACTTAAAGCTCACGTCATTTTCAGTGATCTTTGTGCCTAAGTTTGTTTCTTCATTGGCATCATTTTCACCTTGCGTATAAAGGGCGTCTAACACCGCGCCCGTTTGTACGAAATGCACATCTTGTATTTGCTTATTTTGCGCCAGCCCAACAACCACTAATGGCTGCTTTAACCACGCTTTAGCTTGCGAAGGTAACAACTCAACTTTATAGGCTTGAAAGTCAGCAAGATGTGGGAATTTTTTCATTAAATAATCAGGCAAATTAACCGCTAATAAATCAAGGGCCGCAAAATCTGTTTTTGCTAGCTTGAGTAACTGGTAAAGTACCTGCTGGTTAGCTTTAGGCATAACCAATAAATTTGGCGTTAGCCAGTGAACTGAACTATCACTCGCTTGAGCCACTAGCTCAGCAGGTACAAGTGAGTTTGCTTCAGCTACCGCTGTAGGCGAATAGCTCTTTTTCGACTGTTCACTGCAAGCCGTTAACAGTAGCGCAGCAAAACATGATGCATAAATAAAAAGTGGTCTATAGTGCTTTTTCATTGTAACCAATCAAGTAAGTTTTCCTTGCCCTTAACTTACTTGTTAAGGGCATATAAAAAAACCCATTTTGCTATTTTGCATACGTATTCAGTTTAATATTACCCGCTAGTATGGCGACTGTATGGCTAATATATGGCTACTGAGTATCATTGAAGCTGCTCGATGCAACTTGAATTAGTCAGGTTAATTTGAGCAGTATAGTTTGGGCTCTATCAATTAAATCAGCTTATTGCTATGGCGTTGACGCAACCATAAAATGGCCTAGCTTAAGCAAGTATCTGATCGGACTAAAACAACTTATACCGCGTTATTTAGTTTCTCATCAGCATTCTCATCAACACCCTCATCAACAGAGTGACTTACTTATTTTAATAACTGTCGTTGCATACGTATTCAATCGATTTTTTGGATAAATACATCGAGTGAATACGTATGCATACGCTATTCATCTGCTAGTCAGCGCTTTATATTAAAGTTGTTCACAACTTACCGTCTTTTTAGCTTTATTTAGCAAGATGACAAGACAAGACTAATAAAAAATATAATTATTAAGCTAATGGGAAAATGGCTTATAAAAATTAATTAAGAATCAGCCAGGGGAACCTTTCAATGTTAAATTTTAAACCAAGTAAAATGACGTTAGCGTTAATTTCAAGTGGCCTTATCGCCTTAAGCACACCAACGTTTGCTGCTGAAGAAGTCGCCGCAGCGAAAAAGAATGACGAAAAAGAAATTGAAGTCATTCAAGTTAGTGGCTTTCGTAAAAGTATTGTCGAATCTATCAACCTTAAGCGTTATTCATCAAACGTAGTTGAGGCTATTTCAGCAGAAGATATAGGTAAATTGCCAGATTCTTCAATTGCTGAATCAATTGCTCGTTTACCGGGCCTAGCAGCGCAGCGTATTGATGGCCGTGCGAGCAAAGTAAGTATTCGTGGTTTTGGCGAAAATGAAAGTGGCACCACCTTAAATGGTCGTGAGCAAGTGTCGATTGGTGATAACCGCGGCGTTGAATTTGACCTGTACCCCTCTGAAATTATGAGCGGCGTTACCGTTTATAAAACACCCAATGCTAGCCTTGAAGGTGAAGGTATCGCCGGTGTAATCGATTTACAAACCATTAAACCGTTAGACCAAGACGGTCGTGTTATTCAATTTAATGGTACCTATGAAAAAACCAGTTTTGATAAGTTAAACCCTGATGGTGATAATGATGGTTTAAAAGGCACGTTCTTCTATATGGATCAATTTGCTGATGATACCTTAGGTGTCGCTTTTGCCTACACCACCATGGCCTCGCCTAACCAAGAAAAGCGTTGGAATGCATGGGGTTATCCTGAATTTGAATATGAAGATGGCTCAAAAGGTTCTATCTTAGGTGGTGCTAAGCCATTCGTTCGCTCATCTAACTTAGAGCGTGACTCAGCTATGTTAGTGATTGAAGCTACGCCAACCGATGACATAAAAATGACCTTTGATGCACTTTATGTCGACTTTTTAGATACCAAAATTTTACGTGGTATTGAAATACCTTTCGCATGGGGTCAAGGTTCTATTTCGGCTGATACCGCGGTAATTGACGCGGCAACAGGCTTTGTTACCAGTGCAATTACACAAGATCAACGCGTTGTAGTACGTAATGACTATGAAGAACGTGAAGCACAATTAATGTCATTAGGTTTTAATACTAACTGGGCCGTAACGGATGGTTGGACATTAGATTTTGATGTAGCTTATTCAAAAGTTGAACGTGATGTGTACAGTGTTGAAAGTTATGCTGGTACGGGTCGTGGTGATAGTCGAGGTGCTGGTGATGACTTAGGTTACACTTTTAACTCAGGCAATACCGGTGCTACTTTCTCTCACGGCTTAGATTATAGCGATTACAACCTAATGCAACTAGGCGGTCCATTAAGTTGGGGTTGGAGTGGCGCATTAAATGACCAATATGGCGTTACCGGTACTGAGTACGAAAACCAATTACAAGATGGCTTTATCAATACCCCAAGCATTGATGATGAGCTAATGTCATTAAAGTTTGCTGCTAGCCAAGAGCTTAATTCAAACTTCATCACTGAAATTACTTACGGCGTTGCTTATCGCGAACGTGAAAAAACCAAACAGTCTGAAGGTTATTTCATGACCTTAAGTGATTTTTCTCTTGATAATCCAGGCATGAAAGTTGTACCAGAAGAATACCGTGAAGGCACTGCTAACTTAGACTTTATTGGTATGGGCGATATGATCGCTTATGACACTATGGGCTTAATCAAAGATGGTTATTATAACCTAATGCAAGAAAGCTTAACTAATCCAACCCATGCCACCAAGTCTTGGATGGTCAATGAAAAAGTAATGTCTGCTTTTGTACAAGCTGAAATATCTTCTGAAATTGCGGGTATGCCATTAACCGGTAATGTGGGTGTACGTTATGTTTATACCGACCAATCGTCACAAGGTAATGCTTTTAACACCGTTGATGGTTTAGTGGTTACTCAACCGACTGACGTGAGCCATGACTATAGTCACTTTTTACCGAGTGTAAACTTGTCAATGCAAATTGACGATACTCAAACATTACGCTTTGGTGCTGCAAAAACTATTTCTCGTGCACGTTTAGATGAAATGAATGCGTCATTTAACGCATCATATAATCAACAACCCGATACCGAAGGTAACTACTGGAGTGTCTCAGGTGGTAACCCTTCACTTGAGCCAAAAGAAGCCATTGGACTTGATTTATCTTATGAAAATTACTTCAGTGCTGAAGGTTACTTTTCCGTAGCTCTTTTCCACAAAGATTTACAAAACTGGATCTTTGATGGTAGTTACGCCGTGGATATGACTGGCGTAGCAAACCCAGCTACAGGTGAAATACCCGCAACAACATCAGGTACGGGTAATGGTAAAGTCAATGGTGGCGAAGGCACACTTTGGGGTTATGAATTATCGGCCACTTTACCTCTTAACATGCTAACAGAGCATCTTGATGGTTTCGGACTTATTGCGAGTTATACTGGCATTGAATCTGATATGAAAGATCAAAATGATAATGACTACGAGTTACCTGGTTTATCTAAAAGTATTACCAGTGCGACCTTTTATTACGACAAAAATGGTTTCTCTGCTCGTGCCAGTATGCGTAAACGTGATGCATTTAAAGGTGATGTTTACGGCCTAGGTTTCAATACAGTACAAGTTGATATTGTCGGTGAAACTATTTTTGATGCACAAATTGGTTATGACTTCGCTGAAGGTGGTTTTGAAAGCTTAGAAGGTTTATCTATCTTCTTACAAGGCTATAACTTAACTGAAGAGCCATTCACCTCATTACAAGGTGAAAATGCACTACAAGTACGTGATTACCAAGACTACGGTAGCTCTTATTTATTAGGCTTTAGCTACAAAATGTAATTTTTTAGTCTAGTGCGATAAAGTAAAGCCCTTGTGATAATCTCTTGCAAGGGCTTTTTTATTTAACCTACACTGCTATCAGGTTCGAGAAATATTATGCATAAAAATAACACTCAAGGTCAGATAAAAAATATCGTTATTGTTGGCGGTGGTACCGCTGGATGGATGACAGCTTCACTACTAGCAAAAGTACTAGGTAAAACCCTCAATATTACTTTAGTTGAATCAGATAAAATTGGCATTGTTGGTGTTGGTGAAGCCACCATACCTCCTATCGTTAACTTTAACAGCGCTATTGGCATTGATGAAAAAGCGTTTATTAAAGCCACTAAAGGCACAATGAAACTGGGGATAGAATTTAATCACTGGCATCAAGACGGTGAGCGCTATATGCATGCTTTTGGCAGCATAGGTAAAAAATTCCCTTTCTGTGATTTTCATCATTTCTGGCAAAAACATCAACAATTACAAAGTGGCAGCGACAATATTGACGGTAACAGTTTCTGGGATTATTCCTTAAACTACCAAGCCGCTAAGCAAGGTAAGTTCGCGCCAATTAAACAAATTCCCAATACCAATTTACCTGGGTTAGCCCACGCTTATCACTTTGATGCCGGTTTATACGCTAAATTTTTACGTAAACACGCAGAGGGCTTAGGGGTAAAGCGCATTGAAGGAACGATTACCGACATAGCACAAGATGATAAATCAGGCGATATCAACAGCGTAACACTTGAAGATGGCAGCAGTATTAGCGGTGATTTATTTATTGACTGTACGGGCCTAGCGGCTATTTTAATAGAAAAAACACTCAGTACCGGTTATGACGACTATTCTCACTGGTTGCCCTGTGATCGTGCCATCGCCGTGGCTTGTGAAAAAACCGATAATATTGAAGCTTACACCCGCTCAACTGCTCATAAAGTTGGCTGGCAATGGCGCATTCCACTGCAACATAGAACAGGGAATGGTTTAGTTTATGCCAGTAAACACATGAGTGATGAAGAGGCTAAAGCGTTATTACTCAAAAACATTGACGGTAAACCGCTAGCCGAGCCAAAAATAATCTCATTTAAAACCGGTCGCCGCCGTAAACAATGGAATAAAAATGTTATTGCCATTGGTTTATCTAGTGGCTTTTTTGAACCCTTAGAAGCCACTAATATTCACTTAATTCAAACGGCGGCTACGCGCTTAGTTAAATTTTTTCCTCACTACGGTATTAACCTTGAAGAAGTGAACGAATTCAATCGTCAATCAAAGGTGGAGTCTGAAGGTATTCGCGATTTCATTATTTTACATTACAAACTTAATAACCGCGGCGATAGTGAATTTTGGCGGGCTTGTCAGCGCATGGATGTACCTGAGTCATTAATAAATAAAATTCAGTTATTTAAAAAAACAGGGAAAGTATTTTGTCAGCCTGACGATTTATTTACTGAAACAGCATGGCAACAAGTCATGATAGGTCAAGGTAATATACCCGAAGATTATCACCCATTAGTGGATACCTTATCAGAAGAACAGGTGGATGATTTAATGAAAAACTTAAAAATATTGATCAATCGCACAGTAGAAAAAATGCCAAGCCACGATGATTTTTTACACTCACTATAAGCGTGTTTGGTAACAACAAACCTATAACTTAAAAACCAGTAACTTAAAAAATAATAGTCTAACAAAGCTATCGTTTATAAAAGCGGTGAATTAACAAATTTACCGCTTAAACATATCTTCATGAGGTGTATGCAATCCGTTGTTCTACTTCTGTGGATGCTGCACTTGCAGCACCTACAAAAATAGCATCATGACTAAAATAGGTTTCATCATGAATTTTTTTAAAGCTTATTATTCAGTTTCACTACTAGGTTTTATTTAATAGGACTAGGTTTAGAAACCTGTTCCATTAAGTCATTATTCCATTTTCCTTCTACCGATACATGCGCTAAAGCACCCAGCATAACGGCTTCAATTAAGTTATGGTTAACATAAGCATAACTACCAGGTTGTTTAAAGGTATACATTGCTGCAACAGCTGAACCGCCAAGTACTGACCATGTTTCTTGATTAGTGATCGGTGTGTCATTAAATGAACCACCTGGCCATACAAGATCGCCGTGACCACCAATCAAATGGATACGGGTGTCACGATTTGCTTCTGAATGTAGGAATAAAACCGTTTCACCCACTTTGGCTGTCATGGCATTTTCACCCGTTAAAGCACCCACTTTGCCATTAAAGGTAATATGTGTCGGAATTAAACCTCGCATTACAGCCAGAGTGTCAGCCATGCCCTCTGCCGGTGAGTTATAACGTTTGTATTTACCATAGTCATCTTTAGGCACATACCAATCTTGCTCGCCGATATAATAGGCTTTGTCATAACTTACAGATTGACCCTTTTCATCTTTTAAACCTTCACGAGGTAAAATCATAATAGCGCCATTCATACCTGAAACAATATGGAATGGAATCATTACACCACCTGGTGCACAATGATAAACAAACACACCCGCTTTAGTGGCTTTAAAACGAAGTACAACTTGTTCGCCAGGAGATACATCAGTTAAAGCACCCCCACCCAAAGCACCTGTTGCCGCATGAAAGTCTATGTTGTGGAGCAGTGTATTTGTTTTAGGATTTTTCAGGGTTAGCTCCACATAATCCCCTACATGCGCGACAATCATTGGACCCGGGTTTGAACCTTCAAAGGTCATTGCTTGGACAAATGCGCCGGGTGATATTTCCATCGCTTTTTCAACCACTTCCATAGTCATGGCAATAATTTTAGAGCCACCCTTAGCCACTTGCTCATGCTTAGGTAAAAATGGTGGTGCTACTAATATTTGTGTTACGCGCTCAAGTCCTTGCGCTTGTGATGCAAGGCCTACTTTAGCCGTATCAAGTGTCTCACCAGCATATGACCCTGCCGAAAAGGTTACCAGTGTTGTAGTAACTGCGATACTTAGGGCTAATTTTTTAAAAGGATTCACATTATGTCTCCAAGGTTTATTATCAATTACGTTATAACCAACGCTAAGTCGTAACCATACCTCAAAACTTTTATATATCATTGATTTAGATCAAAAGAGCCATTCACACATCTAAATCATCTAAACGACATTGGTAATGCTTTTTACAACATTGCCGTAGTGTAGCCCTCAGAAAAATGAAAGTAGACAGCAACTAAGCATAGAAATATTGGGAATATACCTAACTCGAAACTCGGCAATACATACTGAACAAGACATACTGAATGAAATAGCTTACCTAACACCAAAACCCCAACAAGTGAGGTTGACTTCAACTTGTCGCCAAAAAAAGCTAACAGAGGGGGGTGTTGTGGATAAATTACGATAATTAATTATCTATTAAGATTTTAATGCAATAGAGTGTTTAAAACGAGCATCAGTAATTCAGACAGGCATTTGATTTCATGGTAACTCAATGACTATATGGTGGTTAAGCGGACTATATATTGAGATAAATTTTAGTCCGCTGACCTAAGAAACAACCGATAACTAGCTTCCGCTCAACACATAGCATAGTGAGCTTCCAACTTTAGTTGATTTTGCCTATTGGGTGTTGCCATATTTATTGAGATGCTGCCAACTTTATTCATCTGCTACTTCAGGCCAGTTTATTTTTGAGCCATCAATACCATTTTTACAACTCATAGGATCATTACCTTTATAGTTTCTACAGCCCCAAAATTCGCCATTTTTACTGGAACGTAACACCATCTCTGCATTACATTTTTCACAAGTGGGTATGACATTTTGACATGATGGATTTAAACAAATTTTAAAGCCTTTATGACGTTTTTGGCTCATGGGGCTTGCACAGTTAGCGCAAGGTTGTTCTGTATGCTCGCAGCGCGGAAAGTGTGAACAGGAATAAAAAGCGCCATACTGACTGGCGCGTTTTTTTAATCTGCCGGTTTCACAAACCAGACAATTTAGCTCATCAATAAATGCTTGACTGACTGCACTGCCAAATTCATCCAGCTCAAGATCAAGGCTATGTTCATCGATAAGCTCTTTAACAAAGCAACTAGCATTGCTCATATCGGCAATAATATAAACTCTGTCTTTAGCCCTGGTTAGCGCGACATAAAATAATCGCCGCTCTTCTGCATAAGCAAAAGCTTCTTTTTTAGCGAGTAGTGCATCAAGCAGTGCCGGCGTTGCTTTTTCAGAAGGAAAGCCATGCGCACCTTTTTTCAGTCCCATAATAATCACATAATCAGCCTCTTTGCCTTTTGATGCATGAAAAGATTGCGCTTCAATGTTTAATAGCGAGTATTGATTATTCAACTGCTTTAACGCTGCTTTACTGGGTAATTGAAACCAAAAACGCGCCAGTAAGTAAACATTTACTGGCTGAGATACTTTAGCGGAAATAGCGGCTAAAGCCTCATCAACCGCGCCATTTTCCAGCTCATCAATCACATTTTTATTTGATGAATTAAAAGCAGAATTCTCACGTTTAAGCAGTGAAACCGCAGGGGCTTGAACCTGTTTAAACGCATTAATGTTTTTATGAATTTGTGCCGGATTTTTACTAATAAAATTTGTCGCGACTTTGCTAATTTGATTATTAAAGCGAAAGGTTTTATCTAATACTGATTGCGTGGTGGCGCCAAAATAATTAGCAAAACCTGTGGTTAACCTCAAGTCTGCACCACTAAAACGATAAATAGCTTGCCAGTCGTCACCAACGGCAAAAATTGAACAGGCTTTATTATTATCACGTAATGCTTTAACTAATCGCGCCCGTGGCGCTGATATATCTTGAAATTCATCCACCATAATATAACGCCACGGCGATTTAAATTGCCCTGTTTTAACATAAACTAGCGCTTTATTGATCATATCTTCAAAATCAATTTCTGCTTGGCGTTTTAAATGGGCTTCATAGGCCGTTAAAATGGGCTTAAGTAACACCAGTGCCTTGGCGGTTTGCTGTGGATCAGCAGAATGGGCAATAACCTTATCTTTTAAGCGATGGTTTAGCGCAGCCTCTAAGCTTGAGTCGACATCAGCCGCTTTATAAAGCCCAACTAACTGACAAAACAAGCTAGCGAGTACGGTTATTCGTCCACTTTCTTTTAAACTTTCCAGTATCGCTTCATCGGGTAGTAATTCAACAGCAATTTTTTGGCGAGTAAAAAATGCGGCTAACGCGCTAATTAACCGACCTTGTTTATGCTGCGCGTAGCTTAATTCAAGACAAGGAGTTTGATAATGCTGATGAGTATTGCGCCTCCATGTTATCGCCTCATGGTAGGCCTTTTTATCAATAAAAGGCGCGGTATTGCCTTGCTCATCTATAGCGTAATATTCAATATAAACATTCAATTCAGGCAGAAAAAAGTTTGGTTGATATTGCTTACGCGCTATGGTTTTTAGCTTGTGTGCATAGCTAGCCTCATATTGGTATTCTATACCGTGATTAAATAACCAATTGGCAATAGTGAGCTCAGCAAAGTTTTTAACTTTATCGCCTTTTAAACTACGAATATCATTGTCGGTTAAATATTGGTAGTACTCACCTAAGCTATTAAAATCAAAATCGTTTCGCTCAACGTAATAATACTGAGTGAAATATTCGATGAGCAAATATCGATACTGAGCATGCTGATCAATTAAGCGTTCAAAACAGCTTTGGATCCACTTAGCCTTAGTTTTTTCATCTGTGGCTAATACCGACAAGCTAGGTTTAACCCCTTCCACCTGAGCAATAATATTTAGGCCTAAACTATGAAAAGTTGTCGCACTTATTTCAGTAGTCGCCAGTTTGTCTTTTATTCTTTCATCCATTTCGTCAGCGGCTTTACGGCCATAAGCCAGTAATAACATTTCACTAGGCTGCGCTTGTTGGCTATTAAGTAAATATCCGGCCCGCCCGACCATAACACTGGTTTTGCCTGTGCCAGCACCCGCTAGCAACAAATTATTATCATTGTCGATAATACAAGCTCGGCGCTGATGTAGTGTTAAAGGATTAGACTCAACATTATCAAAAAATTGTTGATGAACGTGCAGCTGGCGCTTGATATAGCGTTCACGACAATCATCTATATCCTGCGCTTGCCAATGTTGATAATGATTAAGCAATTGCAGTTTTTCAGTCACCATTGCTTTCGCTTTACTGGTGTTTATCCAAGGAAACCAAAGATTTAGTTCTTGATTAACGGTTAATTGAACGCGTTTAATAGTCGATTGTCGTAGATATTGCTCATGAGTGATTTTTTTTATCGCACTTAATAGTGTGTCAAGCCGTTGCATGTTAGCCGCGACCCAAAATTGCTGACAATGGCCCTGCTGCATAAGCCTTGAACTATAAGCTAGCATAGTAAAAACGTAGTTTTTATTGGCCGTTTTTAAGGTAACGATTTGCCCAAAAAAACTGATACAAAACATTGGAGGGACTAGAAGATCTTGCCATCTAATTTCGATTAAACTGTTTTCAACATCAAAAGACAAGCCAATTTCATTGATATTAATTGTCGTGTTTTTACCTATAAAACGGCCAAAAATACTTGAAGGGATATATTTCATTTACAACAAAAACCTAACACTGGAGAGAGAAAACAGGGAAAGAACTTATTCTAACATTAGTCATGCCAACAGGTAGTAATAAAAAGCACTAGGCACTTTGTAGGTTGGACTTCAGTCCAACAAGTTAAATGAAATTTAACCGTTAACAGCACAAATACCAAAAAAAAATAATACCCGCGATAGCTGTTTGTTAACCCACCTCGTTAATTTCCCGCTAAGCAGTTGACGGACTAAAGTCCGACCTACAAAAACAACAAAAAATCATAAAAAAAAGCCCTACACCCAACGCCAAATATTCACCCGCAAACCTTTGTAGGTTGGACTTTAGTCCATCAAGTTAAATGAAATTTAACCGTCAACAGCACAAATACCGAAAAAAAATAATACCCGCGATAGCTATTTGTTAACCCATAACGTTAATTTCCCGCTAAGCAGTTGACAGACTAAAGTCCATCCTACAAAAATCAAAAGAAATTCACAAAAAATCATACAAAACTCACAAGAAAAAGCCCAACGCCACATGACACCCGTAGGCCTTTGTAGGTTGGACTTTAGTCCATCAAGTTAAATGAAATTTAACCGTTAACAGCACAAATACCGAAAAAAAATAATACCCGCGATAGCTATTGGTTAATCCATCACATTAACTGCCCGCTAAGCAGTTGACGGACTAAAGTCCGACCTACAAAAATCAAAAAAACACAAAAAAAAAGCCCAACCCCAAATGATCACCCGAAGGCCCCTTGTAGGTTGGACTTTAGTCCATCAAGTTAAATGAAATTTAACCGTTAACAGCACAAATACCAATAAAAAAATAATATCCGCGATAGCTGTTTATTAATCCATCACATTAACTGCCCGCTAAGCAGTTGACGGACTAAAGTCCGACCTACAAAAATCAAAAAAACACAAAAAAAAAGCCCAACCCCAAATGATCACCCGAAGGCCCTTTGTAGGTTGGACTTTAGTCCATCAAGTTAAATGAAATTTAACTGTTAACAGCAAAAATACCAATAAAAAATAATATCCGTGATAGCTGTTTGTTAATCCATCACATTAACTGCCCGCTAAGCAGATGACGGACTAAAGTCCGACCTACAAAAATCAAAAAAAATAAAAAAATAAAAAAATC
>NZ_JACGVE010000038.1:0-10382 GCF_014077065.1 Colwellia sp. MB3u-4
CTTCACTTAACTTGATTTAACTTAACTTAACTTAACTTAACTTAATTTAGCCCAAGCACTTTTTTACCTTGTTTAAAGGTAATATCGACAGGAATTTTTGCGCTTTCTAAACTGGCTAAGTCTTCTGCTAAATGGCTGTTAATCACACCACTTTCTGCGACTAGTTTATCAACACCATCGTAATCACCGTTACCTTGCAAGGTTAGAATTAACTCTGACAAAGCATCAATAGCGGCGGTCATCTCTGCAACATTAACCTTGTATAACCCTTGTTCATTGCGAGTGAATGCACCTTGCTCAGCAAAGTAGTTAAAGCGCACCATATTGGCTTTACCGTGGGCTGAACTAGCACCAAAACGCACAGAACGGAATATACCGGTTAAAAATGTCGTGTAGTAGTCTTCTAGCGTACCTTCACTGATAACATTTTTAGCCAGTAGTTGACGTATCATATAAAGGCCTAGTACATCGGCTTTGCCTTCTTCTAAAGCTGAGGCATGTTCTTTTAATGATTGACGCACTGTACCTTTGTCATTAATGGTGTTTTTAATGCCTAAGCCGTGCGCCACTTCATGAAACATAGTGTTGGCAAAAAAAGCGGTAAAGGTGACGTTTTTTCGTTGCTCTGGCACAATTAATGTTTCGGCAATAGGGGTCATAATGGCGTCAAACTTTGCTCGCATGGCATTTTTTAACTGCAAACGACGTGTGCCTTTTTCCAGTTGTACTTGTTCGTCATTGGGCAAGTTAATCGCTATCGTTTTACCGCCAGCATTTGAATGGCCGGCATAATAAATAACATCATAGGCATTTAAGTCGGCATCAGAGCCAGGTATTTCCGCTTTATACTTTTCACTGACCGGCAAGCCACGTTGTAATTCAGGTAAAAAATCAGCGTATTTTGAAAGCTTTTCACTCCACGACATATCTTTGATCAATACGTAAGATTCAAAGGCAGCACGATAACCAAAAAGTTGATCTTCATAGGTTTCAATTGGACCTATAACAATATCAATGGGGTTGTTTTTCATGTCCATCCAAGCAAGGTCAGATGCCTGAAAATCATCATTACGTAATGCTGTGGCGCGTATATTAAGGTAATTAGCGAATTCTTTATTATCGGCAAAGGTCGCAGCTTTTTCTAAAATAACCGCAATGCGATTAATTTCGTCACTGTAGGCTTCTGAAAAGGCAATAGTGTTTAATTCACCATTTTCGTTTCTTATTACCAGCGAGTACAAACCATTTTTATCATCAAAGGTGGCTTTTTCAAATTCGGCTTTGCTCATGTCGGCGGGATAGAACTGAGCGCCAGGGCTTTTTGCTGCGCTTTCAGTTAAAAAAGCTTTGTCACCATTTAATCGATCCCAAGGACCATAATTAATACGGGCAAACTCTCTCACTTTATCGTTATTTATTGACGCTAAAAAGCTAGTTTTATCTTGGCCAAAAGCTTGTTGCCAAAATAGATCATCGATAATGTCTGAGGCTTCGATAAGTAAAGACAACATTTTTTTCTGGTTCGTGGATAGGTGCGATAAGTCAGCACTTAAGGTCACTGTTTTATAAATATCTAAACGGTCTTCATATTCAGGTAACAAGCTAACACTTGCAAGCGGTGTTACTGCTTTGTTGTCACCACAAGCGGTTAATGTGCCAGCAATGATCAGCATAGAAGCGATTTTTGAAAGTTTCATGTAAGGTTTCTCTTGGTAAATACCGCCTAGAGACTACCAAAATAGATGATAAGCGCAAGCGCAAACAACAACAAACTATTGCTTTAGTGGAATTACAGGCATAAAAAAACCGGCCAAGGCCGGTTTTTTAATTCTTTACAAAAAATTAAAGCGCTTTAATAGCAGCGTTTAAACGGCTCTTACTACGAGCGGCTTTATTTTTATGAATAAGACCTTTGCTTGCATAACGATCTAAAATCGGTGCAGCAGCAGCAAATTCTGTAGATGCTTTTTCTTTGTCACCGGCTGCGATAGCAGACATTACTTTCTTAAGTAAAGTACGCATCATTGAGCGACGGCTTGCATTGTGTTGGCGGCGCGTTTCAGATTGTAATGCGCGCTTCTTAGCAGACTTTGAGTTAGCCAAGGTGAACTCCTAAAATTGAATAAATATTGCCTAAATTTAAGGCGACGAAATATGCCTGTTTTTAACTGGTTTGTCAAATAATTTACTGTTTTAATTTGACCGTTCGGATAATTACCCGTTTGTATAAATAAAACCAATGGCGCATTCTAAAGTTTTTAGTTAAAAGTTGGAAGTGCTGTTCTCCTCTGATTTAACTAATTTTCGATATATTTGCTATTTATGTACTTTTTTGACAAAAAAAACACACTTTTAAGCCTTGAATAAGTGTGTTGCCCGATTATTCATAAAACATCTGCTTTAGGAGATTAAAGTCTTGTCTATCAATTTATAAAAGCCCCATAATAGAGAGATATTATCTATTATGCGAAATTTGGCTTGTTTTAATGATGAATCAATACTTATATTTGCTCATAATATCAGCGAATTAAATTAGTGTGAATAGGTTGAAAAATATTTTAAAAATAAGCATAACATTGGGGCAAGCTGTTTGAGTAAAAAACTAATTAAGTCAGGACTTATTGTCAGCGCTATGACCTTAATTTCACGTGTGCTTGGCTTAGTGCGAGACATTGTTATTGCCAATATTATGGGCGCGGGTGCCTCAGCAGACGTATTCTTCTTTGCCAATAAAATCCCTAATTTTTTGCGACGTTTGTTTGCAGAAGGTGCTTTTGCACAAGCCTTTGTGCCGGTGTTAAGTGAATATCACACCCTTGATGAGGAGCATAGCACTAACGAAACACGCAAGTTAATTGGCCAAGTTTCAGGCACCCTGGGTGTTATTATTACCTTAGTGACCTTATTTGGCATGATAGCGTCGCCATTAATTGTGGTCTTGTTTGGCTTCGGTTGGTTTTTAGATTGGTTAAATGATGGTCCTGCGAGTGAAAAATTTGATCTGGCGAGTACTTTATTAAAAATTACCTTTCCTTATTTGTGGTTTGTGAGTTTTACAGCACTATCAGGCGCGATATTAAATACTTATGGTCGCTTTGCTGTTTCAGCTTTTACGCCGGTGTTATTAAATGTGGGTATCATAGCTTGTGCTATTTACTTAGCACCTGTGATGGATAATCCCGCATTTGCCCTTGCTTGGGGCGTGTTTTTAGGTGGTTTTATTCAATTCGCTTTTCAGTTGCCCTTTTTATATCGCGCGGGTGCTCTGGTTAAACCAACATGGTCATGGCATTCGCCTGGCGTCACTAAAATACGAAAGTTGATTATTCCTGCACTCTTTGGCGTGTCAGTAACGCAAATAAATTTACTGCTTGATACTATTATCGCCAGTATGTTGATCACGGGTTCTATTAGTTGGTTATATTACGCTGACCGATTGCTAGAATTTCCACTGGGCTTATTTGGTATAGGTATTGCGACCGTAATATTACCCAGCTTGGCTAAATTACATACTAAGAAAGACACTCAAGAATTTAGTGATACTTTAGATTGGGGCATCAGAGTTGTTTCTCTATTTGGTTGGCCGGCTTTAGCTGGGCTGATGGTGCTAGCACAGCCGATTATTATGGTGTTATTTATGCGAGGTGAATTCACCCAACATGAAGTTTTACAAGTGTCTTATGCTTTATTTGCTTACCTTTCGGGGTTACTCAGCTTTATGTTCATTAAAGTATTAGCGCCGGGTTTTTATGCTCGTCAAGACACTAAAACACCGGTGAAAATTGCGATTAAAGCTATGGTGGCCAATATGGTATTTAATATGATGCTAGCACCATATTTTGGTTATGTTGGTTTAGCCATAGCAACGACTTTATCTGCAACCTTAAATGCACTGATGCTTTATCAAGGGCTAAAAGCGGCTAATGTTTTTCAGTTATCGGGTAAAACATGGTGGTTTATCAGCCGTCTTGTTAGCGCTGCAGGGATAATGGCTTTAGTTGTTTATCAAGTATCACCTGATTTTGATGTTTGGCTTACCTACAGCTTTACCAAGCAAGTGACCCAACTTTTGATCTGTATTAGCAGTGGCATAGTGAGTTATTTAATTTGTCTGCTTTTATTAGGTATTCGACTTTCAGATATCAAAATTAGACAAAAAACGCTTAATTAACACGATATTTCCCCTAAAATAACTCTTCATAAGGGCTGATTCTTATTGCTGACTCATATATAATTCATCGGCTTTTATTCTTTAATGATTTAGCTAGTAGTAAAGCACTATTGGCAGTAAGGTTTTTAATTAGATGCAATTAACACGTGGCATTCATAACATGCACATTAACGTTGATAACAATCGTCAAGGTTGCGTGTTAACTATTGGCAATTTTGACGGCGTTCACTTAGGGCATAAACAAGTGATTCTTGCTTTGGTTGAAAAAGCCAGAAAGCTAAACTGCGAAGCTGCCGTATTGGTCTTTGAACCCCAGCCTCAAGAGTTATTTTCGCCTGAAACAGCCCCCGCAAGATTGTGTCGATTACGTGACAAATATGTCCTATTAAAAAACTTAGGTATAGATAGATTAATTTGTATCAATTTTAATAGAAAATTTGCTAGTCTAACTGCCGAGACCTTTATCAAAGAGTTATTAGTTAAACGCTTAGCGATAAAACACTTGATTGTTGGTGATGATTTTCATTTTGGTAAAAATCGCCAAGGTAATTTTTCCATGCTTAAGGCTGCTGGCAAGCAGTTTGACTTCTCAGTCACTGATACCGCAAGCCATAAATTAGCAGGTTGTCGGGTAAGCAGCACAGCAATCAGGCAGTTATTAGAGAGAGATGATTTAGACGGCGCAAAAACCATGTTAGGGCGGCCCTATTCAATTATTGGCAAAGTTTTTCATGGTGATAAACGCGGCCGTGAAATAGGTTTTCCTACCGCCAATATAAGATTAAAACGTCGGGTTTCGCCTGTTTCAGGGGTTTACGCGGTGCAGGTTAAAAGCCCATTTGGTCACCATTACGGTGTCGCAAACATAGGTTCAAGACCGACAGTTGCTGGTATTAGGCAACAATTAGAAGTACATATATTTGATTTTGATAACAATTTATACGGTGCAATCATTGAAGTAGTTATGTTGAAAAAACTACGAAGTGAACATAAGTTTAACTCGTTAGTTGAGCTTACCGAACAAATTGCCACCGATACTGAACAGGCCCGCACTTTTGTGCAACATTTAGCTATTACTTAACGACATCGTAACGATAACTTATTGGTAAATGACTAATAAATTAGCGATAAATTAAGCAAATAAAATATAACATCATACTAAGCAAAGCCTAGTGACTACGACAACGGATATTTATTTTAATGAGTGATTATAAGCAAACCCTAAATTTGCCCGCAACTTCTTTTGCTATGAAAGGCAATATGGCAAATCGTGAACCGAATATGCTAAAAGAATGGGCAGAGAAAGATTTATACGGTCAAATTCGTGCTGCTAAAAAAGGCAAAAAATCATTTATTTTGCATGACGGCCCCCCGTATGCCAATGGTGATATTCATCTAGGTCACTCTGTTAATAAAATTTTGAAAGACATTATTGTTAAATCAAAAACCTTATCAGATTTCAATGCGCCATACGTGCCGGGTTGGGACTGTCATGGTTTACCGATTGAACTAATGGTAGAGAAAAAGATTGGCAAACCAGGCCATAAAGTTTCTGCTAGTGTTTTTCGTGAAAAGTGTCGTGAATATGCCGGCAAGCAAATTAATGCCCAACGTGAAGATTTCAAACGCTTAGGCGTGTTTGCTGATTGGGATAAGCCTTATCGTACGATGGATTTTGATACCGAAGCTAATATTATTCGCTCATTGGGTAAAATTGCTGAAAATGGTCATTTACACCAAGGTTTTAAACCTGTGCACTGGTGCACAGATTGTGGCTCATCTTTAGCGGAAGCTGAAGTGGAATATCAAGATAAGCAATCACCCGCTATTGATGTGAAATTTACGCTTGTTGATCAAAGCATTGCTGATAAGTTTATTCAGCCAGAAGGTCATTCTGAAGCGCATGTAGGTGAAGGTTCAGTTTCAGTGGTTATTTGGACCACTACACCTTGGACATTACCCGCTAACCGTGCGGTGGCTGTGAATGCTGAAGTAGAATATAGCTTAGTACAGTGTGAAACAGCGCAAGGAAAAGAACGCTTCATCTTAGCCTCTGATTTAGTGGCTTCGTGTATGGAGCGCTTTGGTATTGATAAATATCAGATATTAGGTCTTTGTCAGGGTAGCGATTTAGACCTTGTCGAACTTAAACACCCATTTTATGATTTTACCGTGCCATTAATTTTAGGTGAACACGTGACGACCGATTCAGGTACGGGTTGTGTTCATACAGCGCCAGGTCATGGTGTAGAAGATTTTGTTGTCGGTAAGATATATGATTTAGAAGTGGCAAATCCTGTTGGTGCCAACGGTGTTTATTTAGAAGATACCCCACTTTTTGCAGGTCAGCATGTTTTTAAAGCCAATGCTAATGTTGTTGAAACCCTAAGAGAGCATGGCACATTAGTGCATTATCATGCGATAGATCATTCTTACCCGCATTGTTGGCGTCATAAAACACCATTGATTTTCCGTGCTACACCACAGTGGTTTATTAGCATGGACAAGAAAGGTTTACGTCAAGATTCATTAAAAGAAATTGAAAAAACACGCTGGATTCCTGATTGGGGCCAACGTCGTATTGAATCTATGGTTGAAGGTCGTCCTGATTGGTGTATATCACGTCAACGTACGTGGGGCGTGCCAATGGCATTATTTATTCATCAAGATACGGGTGCTTTGCATCCTCGCACGATTGAATTAATTGAAAGCGTAGCAAAACTTGTTGAAGAGAAAGGCATTCAAGCATGGTTTGATTTAGAGCCATCAGCGCTTATCGGCGATGATGCTCAAGTATACGTTAAAGTTCCTGATACCTTAGATGTTTGGTTTGACTCTGGTACAACACACTACTCTGTTATTAATGCCCGTGAGGAGTTTGACGGCATTGCTGACTTGTACTTAGAAGGTTCGGATCAACATCGTGGTTGGTTCATGTCTTCAATGATTTCTTCAGTCGCAATGAACGGTAAAGCACCTTATAAGCAAGTACTGACTCATGGCTTTGTGGTCGATGCTAAAGGTCATAAAATGTCTAAATCTTTAGGCAATGTTATCACGCCAAAAGAAATCACCAATACACTAGGTGCAGACATTTTACGCTTATGGACAGCGTCGGTAAATTACACCCAAGAGATCACTGCAGGCGATGAAATATTTAAACGCCAAGCTGATGCTTATCGCCGTATTCGAAATACCTCGCGCTTTTTATTATCAAACTTAAATGGCTTTGACCCCAAAACAGACTTAATTGCTTTTGATGATATGGTGGCACTTGATCGTTGGGCGGTAGATAAAGCGGCGCAGTTACAAGCAGATATTATTGCGGCTTATGATGAATATGAATTTCATTTGGTCGTGCACAAGTTAATGAACTTTTGCACAACAGAGCTGGGTGGCTTTTACTTAGATATTATTAAAGACCGCCAATACACTGCTAAAGAAGACAGTGTAGCTCGTCGTTCATGCCAAACAGCGATGTATTTAATCGCTGAAGCGATGACACGTTGGATGGCACCCATTTTATCTTTTACGGCACAAGAAATCTGGCAAGCATTGCCAACACCATCAGGTGAGACTCGTGAAGAGTTCGTTTTTACAGGTGTTTGGTTTGATGGTTTACCAAAAGCTTCAACAGCTAGTGTGTTAAATAATGATTACTGGAACGAGCTTTTATTAGTGCGCACAGAAGTCAATAAAGCGCTAGAAAATGCCCGTAAAGAAAAGCAGGTGGGTAAAGCGCTTGAAGCCGCGGTTACATTATATGCTACCAGTGAGCTGGCAGAAAAATTACAGCAATTAGGGGAAGAACTGCGTTTTGTACTAATTACCTCTAAAGCCGTGGTTGAAATTGTTGAGAGTGCGCCAGCAAATACTTTAGCCACTGAAGTTGAGGGTTTATGGTTAACTGTTGCTCCAGCACAAGGTGTTAAGTGTGATCGCTGTTGGCATGTCACAGAAGATATTGGTCAAGATGAAAAGCACCCAGAGCTTTGTGGACGTTGTATTACTAACGTAGAAGGTGACGGTGAAGTTCGTCAATTCGCTTAAGTAGAAAATAGGCGAATGATATTGAAACTAAAACGTGTAGTACTTGTTTAAAGTCTGCACGTTTTCTCGTTATTAATAGAGTGAAGTATCGCGCTTCAAACGCGAGCAATATAAGAGAGTTTATTGTGCTATGAAAAAGTTATTTACCGAAACAGGGTTACGTTGGTTATGGTTAACCTTGGTTTTTTTAGTGGCAGATCAAGTGACAAAACAATTAATCGTCAGCAATATGGACTTGTATCAATCAATCGATATTTTGCCTTTTTTCAACTTAACTTATGTCCATAACCTTGGCGCGGCATTTAGCTTCCTTGCCGACCAAGGTGGTTGGCAACGTTGGTTTTTCACTGCGATTGCTGCCATTGCCAGTATTGTTTTTATTGTTTGGTTAGCAAAAACGCCTAAACAACAAGCACTATTATCAGTGGCATTTGCGTTAATGTTAAGTGGTGCAGTGGGCAATCTTATTGATCGTGTGCTATTTGGTTATGTTATCGACTTTCTCGACTTTTATGGCTTTGGCTATCATTTCCCTGCCTTTAATATTGCCGATTCAATGATCTTTATTGGTGCTGCACTGATGATTTTCGATTCATTTAAAAATGGTGAACCGAGCAAAAACACACAAAATATTAAGACTTAAAGAGATATTTATATGACAAATTTAGTAACAGCTTCTTCACAAATTATCGCCCACATTACTATGAAGCTATCTGACGGCTCTGCAGCAGATAGTACTAAGGTTAACAAAAAGCCAGCAAAAATCATTATGGGTGATACCAGTATTTCACCAGCGTTTGAGGCGCAACTTACGGGCATGTCAGCTGGTGAGAGTAAAGAGTTTACCTTAGCCGCTATTGACGCATTTGGTGAGCCTTTACCTGAGAATATTCATTACATGGATATCTGTAAGTTTAATGAAGACGCTCCAGCAAAAGTAGGTAATATTATTACTTTTAGTCAACCAGGCGGCGAGTTACCTGGCATGATAAAAGATGTCTCAGGCAGTTCAGTCACTATCGATTTCAATCATCCGCTAGCCGGACAAGACGTTACTTTTGTTATCGACGTTGTTGAAGTTACCTAAATTACCTAAATTGATCAGTTAATCAGTTCAGCAATAATGAGAATGTTATGGAAATTATTTTAGCTAACCCTCGAGGTTTTTGTGCCGGTGTTGATCGGGCGATCAGTATCGTTGATAGAGCGCTCGATTTATTTGAAGCGCCTATTTATGTGCGTCATGAAGTGGTGCATAACAAGTTTGTGGTTAATGGCTTAAAAGAACGTGGTGCGGTATTTGTTGATGAGCTAAATGAAGTGCCTGACGACAGTACGGTAATATTTAGCGCTCATGGTGTGTCAAAAGCTGTGCGCAACGAAGCGAAAAATCGTGGCTTAAAAGTCTTCGATGCCACCTGTCCTTTGGTCACTAAAGTTCACATGGAAGTATCACGCACGAGTCGAAAAAATATTGAATGTATTCTTATCGGACATGCGGGTCACCCAGAGGTAGAAGGCACCATGGGGCAATATGAAAGCACTCAAGGTGGTATTTATTTAGTTGAATCTACTGAAGATGTGGCAACACTTGAAATAAAAAATCCAGAAAAACTCTATTATTGCAGCCAAACAACATTATCAGTTGATGACACCAGTGATGTTATCGATGCCCTAAGAAATAAGTTTCCTTTGATTCAAGGGCCGCGTAAAGATGACATTTGTTATGCGACACAAAATCGTCAAGACGCGGTGCGCTCTATTGCAGAGCACGTGCAATTAATGCTGGTGGTTGGTGCTAAAAATAGCTCTAATTCTAATCGCCTGCGGGAGTTAGCAGAGAAAATAGGCACCAAATCCTATTTGATTGATACAGCAGATGACATTGATGTTTCATGGTTAGAGGGTATTGAAAAAGTGGGGGTTACAGCCGGAGCTTCAGCACCTGCAATTTTGGTTAAGCAAGTTATAGAGGCGCTTAAATCTCTGGGTGGTAAAGAGGTGATTGAATACCCAGGCAGAGCGGAGAATACTGTATTTGCGGTACCGATAGAATTGCGCTAGTCTTAGAATATATTTTACAGTGGTAATGTGTAGATAATTTTAAATTAATTATCATTTAATTTTTTACTTACTTTTTTACTTACTCTGTCAGCTGATT
>NZ_JACGVE010000039.1:0-1967 GCF_014077065.1 Colwellia sp. MB3u-4
GGCGGAACCGATAGTTCAGCCGGTACTTCAAGTTTTTCATCTAAATTAGAATTAAGTAGTAATGACACATTCTCAATTTCAGGTACGACGGGAACTATTTCAGGAGATACAGGCTCTACTCAAACTAAAGTATCTTCATTAGATATATCAACAGGTGCAGCCAGTGCACAAAGTGCACTGGCAACTATCGATTCGGCATTGGCTCAAATTGATAACCAAAGAGCTGATTTAGGTGCGGTGCAAAACCGTTTTGACTATACCATCAGTAATTTAGCTAATATTCAAGAAAATGTATCAGCGTCACGTGGCCGTATTCAAGACACTGACTTTGCGGTAGAAACAGCAAACTTGACCAAGAACCAAATCTTGCAACAAGCGGGTACCTCAATTTTAGCGCAAGCGAATCAAATACCGCAGGCGGCCATTAGTTTAATCGGTGGTTAATTTCATCCGTTAACAAATAGATTAACCGCATTAATAGGCTTAATATAAAAACCGAACTTACGTTCGGTTTTTTTGTTTTTATGATTTGTTTTTTCGTGATGCGTAGGTTTTTTTGTAGGGCGTGCAGCGCTGTTGTAGGGGCGACTTCAGTCGCCAAATAACATTTTAGAAGTTATATCCACATATCCGACTATAATAAAAATACATTGCATCAAAAGGATTTTGACTATGTCACGTAATAACCTCATGAAAGGAAGATCATCATTCAAACATCATATTTACCATATAACAGCATGTACAGAAAATCGTCAGGCCTTTTTTCATAACTTCCAATATGCTCGCCTTTTGATAAATGAAATGACGACATTAGTAGCGAAACAAGAGATAAGCTCTATTACCTGGGTAATTATGCCAGACCATTTACATTGGTTATTTCAATTAACGTCAGATAACAATTTATCAAAAGTTATGCAAACATTAAAAGGGCGTAGTTCAAGGGCGATTAATCGGTATGAAAAAGGGGCAGGTTTTTCATGGCAACGCGGTTTTCATGATCACGCCATCAGAACCGAAGAAAATTTATTAGCCGTATCACGTTATATTGTTGCGAACCCATTACGCGCAGGTTTAGTTGATCATGTCGGTAATTATCCGCTTTGGGATTCAGTGTATTTACAAGATGAGACCGGCGAATAAATTCGCCCCTACAAGGCTCATAATTCGTATGGCGTTTTAGGCTTTTGTAGGGGCGACTTCAGTCGCCAAACTCCGAGTATTAAAACGCACACATTATTATTCAATGTTATCCCTAGGCGAATAAATTCGCCTCTACAGGGCTCATAATTCGTATGGCGTTTTGGGCTTTTGTAGGGGCGATTTCAGTCGCCAGATAGCAGATATCAAAATACCCTATTATTTAGCTTATACCCAGGCGAATAAATTCGCCCCTACAGTCGCCAAAATGGCTTCAAACATTAATTATTAAATAAATTCATAAAAAGTTTAAAGTTATTTTAAGGGCTGCCGTTAAAGTATTTAGAACGGGTGCTTTAAAATTTAAATATTACTAAATTTAAGTTCCTGACTTATTAAATTGTTTAACTAACGTATTACATATTGTAATCAGGAGTTTTAAAAATGGCTATTTCAGTAATCACCAATACTTCATCATTAAACGCACAACGTAACTTAACTAAATCTAGTAATGATTTGGCCACCTCAATGGAACGTTTATCATCGGGTATGCGTATTAATAGCGCCAAAGATGACGCGGCCGGTTTGCAAATTGCAAACCGTTTAACTTCACAAATTAATGGTTTAGGTGTCGCGCAACGAAACGCTAACGACGGTATTTCAATGGCGCAAACCGCAGAAGGTGCTATGTCAACCTCAAGTGACATTTTACAACGTATGCGTGAATTAGCCCTGCAATCATCGAATGGTTCAAATAGTCAGGATGACAGAGATGCCATGCAAAAAGAAGTTGGCGCATTACAAACTGAGTTAACTCGTATTGCTGAAAC
>NZ_JACGVE010000040.1:0-24058 GCF_014077065.1 Colwellia sp. MB3u-4
GGCGGAACCGATAGTTCAGCCGGTACTTCAAGTTTTTCATCTAAATTAGAATTAAGTAGTAATGACACATTCTCAATTTCAGGTACGACGGGAACTATTTCAGGAGATACAGGCTCTACTCAAACCAAAATATCTTCATTAGATATATCAACAGGTGCAGCTAGTGCACAAAGTGCACTAGCAACTATCGATTCGGCATTGGCTCAAATTGATAACCAAAGAGCTGATTTAGGTGCGGTGCAAAACCGTTTTGACTATACCATCAGTAATTTATCTAATATTCAAGAAAATTTATCCGCGTCACGTGGCCGTATTCAAGACACTGACTTTGCGGTAGAAACAGCAAACTTGACTAAGAGCCAAATATTGCAACAAGCAGGTACGTCAATCTTGTCGCAAGCTAACCAATTACCACAAGCCGCATTAAGCTTGTTAGGTTAGGTCTCCAGCTCACACTAGTATAGATTTTATGTTAGTGGCATAAGTGAAGGAAGGGGCCATTAACCCTTCCTTTTTGCGTTTTATCGTTAATGAAATGTCACCTTAAAGTAGTATTAATAATAGACAGTAACGTCATGTGTTTAGGTGATAAAAAGGGGTCAGAGATGAATGTAACTAATACCGCCAATACCGTTGCTGATTTAAGTAACTCAACAAACATTGGATTACCAAGTGATAAAGCTGAGCGATCAGCTTTACATAAAGCAGAGGCTGAAAACGATTTAGCAAAAAATACAGCCCGTATTGAAGAGCAAAGTAAAACCAGTATCAGTGAAGCAAGCAAAACACAAGCGATGACACCCAAGCAATTGGAAAAGGTGGCGCAACAATTGCAAGATTTTATGGGTGAAATGAATCGAAGTTTAGAATTTTTAGTCGATAAAGATTCGGGACGCGATGTTATTAAAGTGCTAGATAAAAGCACAGGCGATTTAGTTAAGCAATATCCGTCGGAAGAAGTGTTGGGTATTATTTCTAAATTGTCTAATGCGACGGGTAACTTAATAGATACAGAAATATAAGGTCGATTAACAGTTATATTGACACTTATATTAACGGCTATTATTTACGCTCCATTCGCTATTCTTTTTAATGGCCGTTATTTATTCAGGTATACTTTTAGCTAGCACTTACTGCAACAAGAATTGGTGAAATTATGGTAGATATTGCCTTTACAGGTATAGGCTCAGGCCTTCAGGTTTCTGAAATTGTTGACGCGATTGTCGGGGCTGAACGGGCACCGTTTGAAAGTCGTTTAAATCGTCGCGAAGCCGCAATAACAACAGATATTTCTGCTGTTGGTGCGTTAAAAGGTGGCTTGCAAAATGTCGCTGACGCTATCGAAAATTTAGCCAGTACAGATAAATATCAACAAAGAAATATCACTGGCTCGGATGATTTTGTTGCACTAAGCAGTACAAAAAGCGCTGAAGTTGGTAGTTATTCTGTTCAGGTTGACCAACTAGCCAGCACGCATAAACTCGTTTCGGCGGGCATTGACAGTAGCGAAGCTGTGGGTGAAGGTACCTTAACTTTTGCTTCAGGTAGTAACAGTTTTGATATTAGCGTATCAAGCAGTGCAATATTAGGTGATATTCGCGACTCGGTTAACGACAGCCTAGATAACGACGCAATTACCGCCACTATTATTACCGATGATAACGGCCAACATCTTGTTTTTACCAGCAAAGAAACCGGTCTTGCTAACGCCATTAAAGTGACGACCAACGATGTTTCTGACGGTAACAATACTGACAATGCGGGCTTATCTCGTTTAGCTTATGATGCTGACTCAGCCTCGCCTACCTTTGCCAAAAATCTTTCAGAAACTAGTGCAGCAACTGACGCAAAAATAACCATCGATGGTGCATTAGTGGTCACCAACAGTAGTAATGAATTTGTTGATGCTATCGACGGCATAACCATTACAGCAAAAAAAGTGCACGATGTTGATGACAATATCAGCAAGGCGAGTGTGTCTGAAAACAATGCTAATATTAAAGCCGGTATTGAAGGCTTTGTAAAAAGTTATAACGAATTGGTTGATCTTAGTAAGCAACTTGGTGCGTCAAGCGAAGATGGAGTAGGCCCACTTGCGGGCGACTCACTATTACGTGGTGTAATGGGTAAGCTACGCCAAGAGCTTAGTAGCTCATTTGCCAGTAGTGGCAGTGACAATTTAACCTTGAACCAATTAGGCATTCGTGCAGACCGCTTTGGCAAATTTGAATTAGATACCGATGATTTAGATGCACAAATAGCATTGAATGTTGAAGGGGTGCAAAACTTTTTTGTTGGCTCTGACGATGTCCCAGGTTTTGCTGCTTCACTTAAAACCTTAACTGACTTTTACACTGAATCAGGTGGTTTAATTGAGGGGCGTATTGACAGTAAAAACAATCAATTAACAAAAATAGATGATGAACGCATTGACTTTACTCGTCGTATCGATTCATTAGAAACACGATTATTCGCACAATATAATGCTATGGACTTGATCGTATCTAATTTGAATGCGACCAGTAGTTATTTAGAACAGCAGCTTGATAACTTGCCAGGTGTGGTAAGAAACAATAATTAACAATCGTTAAAAATAACCATGGACAATTTTTTTGTAGGTCGGACTTTAGTCCGTCAACCGTTAAGCAGGTGACTATGCTGATAGACCAACAAACCTCTGCAGCGGGTATTATGTTGTTGAGCAATTCTTATGTTGAAAATGGTTAAATTTCATTTAACTTGATGGACTGAAGTCCAACCTACATCAAACCTAGAACGAGCCCACATCCAACCTAAATACAAAATCTACATAGTGACTACGAGTGAAAATATACCTTAGGCAATTATTTTGTAGGTCGGACTTCAATCCGTCAACCGATAAGCGGGTGATTAACTTGATAGACCAACAAACCCCTGCAGCAGGCATTATTTTTTTGAGCAATTTCTGTGTTGAAAATGGTTAAATTTCATTTAACTTGTTGGACTGAAGTCCAACCTACATCAAACCTAGATCAAGCCCACATCCAACCTACATCTAGGCTACAACGAACCTAGCTTAAATCTACATAGTGACTACGAGTGAAAATAGAGCCTTGGGCAATTGTTTTGTAGGTCGGACTTCAGTCCGTCAACCGTTAAGCGGGTGATTAACTTGATAGACCAACAAACCCCTGCAGCAGGCATTATTCTTTTGAGCAAATTTTGTGTTGAAAATGGTTAAATTTCATTTAACTTGTTGGACTGAAGTCCAACCTACATCAAACCTACATAGTGACTACGAGTGAAAATATACCTTAGGCAATAATTTTGTAGGTCGGACTTCAGTCCGTCAACCGATAAGCGGGTGATTAACTTGATAGATCAACAAACCCTGCAGCAGGCATTATTTTGTTGAGCAATTTTTATGTTGAAAATGGTTAAATTTCATTTAACTTGATGGACTAAAGTCCAACCTACATCAAACCTACATAGTGACTTCGAGTGAAAATATAGTGTTGGGCAATTGTTTTGTAGGTCGGACTTTAGTCCGTCAACCGTTAAGCGGGTGATTAACTTGATAGATCAACAAACCCCTGCAGCGGGTATTATGTTGTTGATCCGTTTTTATGTTGAAAACGGTTAAATTTCATTTAACTTGTTGGACTGAAGTCCAACCTACATCCAACCGACATCCAGCCTAGATTAAACCTAGATTAAATCTACATAGTGACTTCGAGTGAAAATAGAGCCTTGGGCAATTGTTTTGTAGGTCGGACTTCAGTCCGTCAACCGTTAAGCGGGGGATTATGCTGATAGACCAACAAACCCCTGCAGCAGGTATTATGTTGTTGATCAGTTAAGAAAAGGTGGCATCATAATAATAGTATTATCTATGATTGTCTTTACAGTTTTTGATAGAGATTTATCGCCTTTTTGTTTTTCTTTAAGGTCAAAATTTCTGACTTGGCTGACTGTTGAGTACGATTTACTTTTTCAATAAGTTGGCTGTCGAGTGCCGCCATAGTTTGCAGTTGTGCAAGATGCAATTGCAATTCTTCGGGGCTAAAGTGCTCGAATAACTGATAAATTTTCTCTTCTCTGTTCTTGATCAATTTAAGCAGCTTTGCTGTATTAATTTGCTCGCTGTTATCATGGCTGGTTGACTCTGCAATCGACTTTTTATTATCTCTTACACTGCCTATTCCACCATCTATTTCACTCTCTGCTTCACTCACTATTTCACTATCTGTTTCATTATCACTCTGAACCTGAATATCTGCGGTATCTAAATGCTTAAGGAGCAGTTTAGATACCTCAATAATATCAGTTAAATTTTCAATGGCTGTTAAAGCCACTAGAAGCTTACTTCTTGTTGAGTATCAAGGGGTATGTTATCCCAGCCTGACTTAATAGGGATTAATATTTGAGCAATTTCATTGAGTTTATCAATATCATTACTTACGCTAGCGGCTAGTAATTGTTCTGAGCAATAAACGTAGATAGACGCTAAATTATTTGATATTTCTCCACCTTGTTTAAAATCAAGTGAAGCCTCTAAAACACCTATAATGGAAATGGCATTTGAAATCTCAGTGCCTTTTTTAGCGTAATTTTTTTGGGTAATAGCGCCTTTAGCAGTGGCAATGTTATCAAGTAATTTTTGAAATAACATGGCGACCAATTGATAAGGTGACGCTTGTTGAGCGGTACTTTTGTTAACTTGTTGATATTTCTTTAATGACGCGTGAATCATAGATATCTCCAACTGTAATACAATAATTTTTTATACTAAAATACATTAGATTTAAAATTGAATATTATAAATTATAGTAAAGCTTGGTTATTAATGGTGACAGCTAAACCTTCGCTTTTAGCCTTTTCGTAAGCGGCGAGTAACACACCGTGCTCAATGGCTTTAGGGTCTGCAACTATGCCGTTATCGGCCACTTCAATATTGTCCCAACCGCGTGTTACTAAATAGTCTTCTATCTGGACAAGCTGATCTTCTAGCGGCATATTTACTGAGAACATATTGAACTCATGTCGGTCGCCTTTTTGAAAGCTGCCATTATCTTTCATAAGCTCAGCTGTACCGTTAATAATTAACATCGAATATTCCTATTAAATTTTATTTCTAATCGTGTTGCTCAGACAAGCTTATTTCATGCCACTTTTGATTTAGACTTAAAAAAAACAGTATTGTAATGAAATATAAGCAATTATCTGCTTGTTTAAATATAAAAATAATTCAAATGATTATAGGTAAGCTGAGTTGTTGTTTTTTTGACATGGCCTTAATAGGACCTTTTTTACTTGTGTGCATGTGAGTATTAACCATAAGCTATTTTCGTTACTTACTCTGTATCGGCTGGCTTCTCTTTTACTTTAACTGACAATAAAATGACAGACAAGTGTCAATTTATTGTTGATTAATCATGACAGCAAGTGAATAATGGCGGCAGCTTATAATAATAAATGACTTGTTAGGCTCTTGCGCAAGATCAAAAAGTAAGGTCAACCAACGCAAGATGGGCTAACGTGAAGTCAACCAATACAAAGGCAAAAAATGCAAGAAAAAAAATATATTTTAGTTGTCGATAATGATGCGACAAGACGCCATCAAATAGAAACAGTTTTAGCTTTTGTCGGTGAGTATTTTCATGTTTTTGCTGAAGAAGAAATTGATCAATATCTAGCTGAAGTGCCGAATGTTCTGACCATTATTTTATGTGGTGACGTTTCTGAAAAGTTACAAAATATTATTAAATCTCAGCCAACCTACCCTTTTATTTATCACGATGTTATTGATAGAAAACAACTGAGTGGTTATGTCAATGTGATTGGTGAATTAACCAGACCGCTAAATTATGCACAATTGACCGAGTTAGTGCACCACAGTCACCAATACCATAATAACCTGCCGTCAAAACGTGGTTTTAATCGTCCAAACTCTTTATTTCGCTCTTTGGTGGGTACGAGTAGTGCAATGCAAGAGGTACGATTTTTAATTGAACAAGTGGCCTCTACTTCGGCCAGTGTCTTAATTTTAGGTGAGTCGGGCACAGGTAAAGAGGTGGTTGCGCGTAATATTCATAACTTGTCAGAGCGAAGTAAAGGGCCATTTGTGCCGGTTAATTGTGGTGCTATTCCTGCTGACTTATTAGAAAGTGAACTGTTTGGCCATGAAAAAGGGGCATTTACCGGCGCTATTTCTACGCGCAAAGGTCGCTTTGAAATGGCGGAAGGCGGCACACTATTTCTGGATGAAATTGGTGATATGCCACAACCCATGCAAGTAAAATTATTACGTGTATTACAAGAACGAACCTTTGAACGGGTAGGTGGCGCTAAAAGTTTAAAAGCTAATGTTCGAATTGTTGCGGCGACACATCAACATTTAGAAGACATGATTAAAACTAATCATTTTCGTGAAGATCTTTACTATCGATTAAATGTTTTCCCTATCGAAACTCCGTCGCTAAGAGAGCGAAAAGAAGATATTCCACTCTTGTTGCAAGAGCTTATTTCACGATTTTCTGCTGAGCAAGGGCAGTCAGTGCGCTTTACGGAACAAGCGATTGAATCGTTAAAAGAGCATACTTGGGCCGGTAATGTGAGAGAACTCTCCAATTTAATTGAACGTATGATTATTATGTATGGCGAGCAGGTGGTTAATGTTGGACAACTACCGTTAAAGTATCAACACTTAGATATAGATGACTATCAACCTGAATATCCTGAAGAGTTACAAGAACGTGAAGCGATTAATGAAATGTTTTCAGGTGCTGATGATGAAGATGAAGATGAAGATGAAGAGGAGGCTATGGCACAAACTAGCTCAGCAGATGCGAGCGCTGATAGTGGCAATATCCTTGATGTTTTACCCAATAATGGTCTGAACCTAAAAGAGTATTTAGCTGATTTAGAAATTTCCTTGATTAACCAAGCCTTAGGTAAAAATGATTGGGTTGTTGCTCGTTCAGCTGAGCTTTTAGGTATGCGCCGTACTACCTTGGTGGAAAAAATGCGTAAATATAATCTCCAAAAAGTCAGTTAATTATTCATTCATAGCTATAAGCGCTAGGTAACAGCAAGACAAGTTAGCGCTGCTTTGTTAGCTTGATTGCGTAAAACGCCCTTGAAATAATGATTATTTCAAGGGCGTTTTACTTTTTAGCACAGCCAATAAAGTCAGTTATACCCATTGTTTAAATACAGATGGTAATAGCGCTTTTAGATCGGCGTTCAGTGTTTTTTTAACGGTTTTATGATGTTAGCCATTTTATTGACAGCCAATGTTAATCGAAATAATGTGCTTTAGTTGCTGAATAATATCAGTTTAATTGGTTGGCATGCTTAATGCTTTGTTCGAGTGTACTTCTTTACTCGGGTAAAATATTATGGCACTTGCCTATTCGACATCGACCAATTCTTCTTCAGCCAATTCTGCGCTGAATCGTGTAGTAACTTCATTTGATGAGGTTAGTTTTAAACGCGAGCAATCCAATCGACTAGAAAGCGAAAACTACGCGGGTGAATTGGCGTACTTACGTCAACAAAACAAACAACTGCAACACGTTATTGATGTTATGCCAACGGGGATGATCATGCTTGATGGCAACGGTATTGTGGTGAAAATTAATGACAGCGCTAAACGTTTGCTTGATGAGCCCATTTTGGGTCAACCTTGGTTTGGTGTAATTAAACGCTCTTTTAAACCCCGCGCTGATGATTGGCACGAGGTTTCGTTAAATGACGGTCGCCGGGTAAAATTAGAAATTACCACTTTAGGCGGTCAACCTGGGCAGTTGATCATGATCACTGACTTAACCGAAACGCGACTTTTACAAGATAAGCTTGGCCAATTACAGCGACTATCGTCTTTAGGGCGTATGGTGTCAAAATTGGCTCATCAAATTCGTACACCATTATCGGCTGCGATGCTATATGGCGCTAATCTACGCAATAAAAAACTCAGCCAAGAGGCACGGGGTAATTTTCAAGACAAATTAATGTTACGTCTACATGACTTAGAGCAGCAAGTTAATGACATGCTGTTGTTTGCTAAAAGTGGCAGTAAAGCGGTTGTTGAACCGGTTAATATTAACCAACTGATTGAGCAAGCCAAGCAAGTCATTGAGCCGCAAGTGAGTCAAGCTGGCGCAAAAGTTAATTTGCATTTTTGCCAACAAGGCTGCGAGATTTTAGGCAATGTGAGTGCCTTGTCGGGGGCAATTCAAAACTTAATACACAATAGTTTATCTGTCATTAAAGCCGATGCCGTTATCAACATTAGTGCTTACTGTCAGGGCGAATATGCCTACATTAGTGTGCGTGATAATGGTCCGGGCATTAGTGGCGAGCTAGCCGATAAAATATTCGAACCTTTTTATACCTCAAGAAGCCAAGGCACAGGTTTAGGCCTAGCGGTGGTAAAATCTGTCACTAATGCACACCAAGGTGAAGTGAGCTTGTTAAGTCAGCCAGGTGAAGGGGCACATTTTTGTATGAAAATACCCTTACTGGTCAGTGAAGAGACTAACGCGGCATTGACTGAGCATGAAAACGAGGCATTTTTGTCTAAGGAGCTTAGTCATGAGCACAAGTAAAATAATGGTTGTTGAAGATGATGCCGGACTGAGAGAGGCACTGGTTGATACTTTGCTGTTAGCGGGCTATCAATGTTTAGCCGTAGACTCAGGTGAAGACGCACTGATAAAACTTAAGTCGCATACCGTCGATTTAGTGGTGAGTGATGTACAAATGGGCGGCATGTCAGGACTGTCGTTATTGAAAAGTATTCGCCATAACTATCCAAAATTGCCGGTATTGATCATGACAGCGTATGGCACTATTGATGATGCTGTACAGGCCATGCGAGACGGTGCACGCAACTACATGGCCAAACCCTTTGCGCCAGAAGTTTTACTCAATATGGTCAGTCAGTATGTGCCGTTACAAGTGAATGATGGTGGCGACCCTATTGTGGCTGATGCGCAAAGTCTTGAGTTATTAAAGCTCGCCAAAAAAGTGGCAAATACTGACGCCTCTGTGATGGTTTTGGGACCTAGTGGCTCAGGTAAAGAAGTGCTGGCACAATATATTCACAATTACTCACCACGTAGCCAAGCGCCTTTTGTCGCGATTAACTGCGCTGCTATTCCTGAAAATATGCTTGAAGCCACTTTATTTGGTTATGAAAAAGGCGCTTTTACTGGCGCTATTCAAGCGTGTCCGGGTAAATTTGAACAAGCGCAAGGCGGCACTATTTTACTTGATGAAATAACCGAAATGGACTTAAGTTTACAAGCCAAAATTTTACGCGTGTTACAAGAGCGAGAAGTAGAACGCATAGGTGGACGTAAAACCATCAGCTTAGATGTCAGAGTAATAGCCACCAGTAATCGCGATTTAAAAGCCGCTGTGCAAAGTGGTATTTTCAGAGAAGACTTATATTATCGACTGAATGTATTCCCATTAACCTGGTTGCCACTTAATGAACGTCGTGATGATATTCTGCCCTTGGCGACCCATCTTATTAGCCGTATTTGTCAAAAAGATGGTAATGTTATTCCTGAATTCACCGCGGCTGCGCGTAGTAAATTACTGGCTTACGACTGGCCGGGTAATGTGCGAGAGTTAGACAATGTTATTCAACGGGCGTTAATTTTACAAAGTGATCGTTGCATTGATGCGAATGATTTATTGATCGATGACTTTGAAACACCCAAGGTAGCAAGTGAGGCAGTAGACGCGGAAAAAAATGACAAACTCGGCAGTGAACTTAAATTACAAGAACATCAAATAATATTGGACACTTTGCATGCTTGTCGCGGTAGTCGTAAAGATGTGGCCGAGCGTTTAGGTATTAGTCCACGCACCTTACGTTATAAAATTGCGCGTATGCGTGATAGTGGTATTAATATCCCACTTTAAGAAAAAATAGGCTTAGTACCTGTTTGTAACAAAAAAACGACGCATTAACGTCGTTTTTTTCGTTTCATGAATTATTTATTTATATTTACGATATTTATTTATTTTTAGTTTCTATCTGATTTTAAAGTCTTTTTAAAAACTTTAAAAGATATTCTAGCTTTTTTATCAGGTGATTTTTTCAATATTTTGCGATATTATTTAGCTTGGCACTATGCTTGCTTTAATCTTAGGTAACATTAAGTAACAAGAAATTGACGAAAGCGAGATAGCCATGGATATTAAAACTAATTCTTTATACGCTCAAATGCAAAGCATGTCGATGGAAGCTATGGGCAATAAACTACCCATAGGTGAAGCAAATGGCATGGGCACACCACCGGTGAGCAAAGCCGGTAGTGACTTTGGTAGCTTATTAAAAGATGCCGTAAATAATGTCAATGAGCTACAACAAGATGCGGGTGCTAAGCGTACCGCTTTTGAACTTGGCGATCGCAGTGTTACTTTGGCTGACACCATGATTTCGGCGTCAAAGGCAGGTATTGCTTTCGATGCGACCGTTCAGGTGCGTAATAAGTTTGTTGAAGCTTATAAAGAAATTATGAGCATGCCGGTATAACGGCTCAGTGGTTAAGCATAAAACGATAGTGACGCGGAGAGAAGTAAGTGGCAGATTCAACAAACAACACAAATTTAACGGTGGCAGATAGTAACAATGACTTAGTCGCCAACGATAGTTTAGATGATGTTGGTGAACAAAAGTCAGGTTTAGCAGCGGCTATGGGTAATGTTGATTTTCTACGTCAAATGACCATAGTGATTGCGCTAGCGATTTGTTTCGCGATTGCTGTGTTTGTTATTATGCTAGCCAATGAAGCAGAATATCGTTTTTTAACTAAATTGCCCACCGAGCAATTAATTAAAACCATGGATTTTCTGGACAGCAAGCAAGTTGAATATCGCCAAGAAAACAACACAATATCGGTAGAAAGTGACCAATACCAAGATGTTAAGTTGATGCTAGCTCGTGGCGGCCTAAGTGATGCGCCTTCTGAGGGCAGCGAAATTCTTATGCAAGATATGGGTTTTGGTGTGAGTCAACGGCTTGAAACTGAACGTTTAAAGCATTCTAGAGAGCAGCAACTTGCCCGAACCATTGAAGAGTTAAAATCTATTTCACGCGCTCGAGTTTTATTAGCCATTCCACGTGAAAATGTTTTCGCTAAACGTGAAAAAAATCCGTCAGCTACTGTGGTACTAACCTTGAGTCGGGGCCGCCTGTTATCTGAAGAAGAAGTTGACGCTGTAGTAGATATTGTCGGATCAGCCGTGCAAAGTTTATCGCCGAATCGGGTCACGGTGACCGACCAAAATGGTCGTTTATTAAATTCTGGCTCACAAGATTCTGTGTCGTCACGCTCACGTAAAGAATTCGAAATTGAACAAAAACGCGAAGCAGAATACATGGATAAGATTGATTCGATCTTAATTCCCGTTGTAGGTTTAGGCAACTTTACCGCCCAAGTTGACGTGGCCATGGACTTTACCAATACTGAAGAAACTCAGCGGCGTTATAATTCAGATTTACCAGCTTTGCGTAGCGAAATGAAAGTTGAAGATAATACCATTGGTGGTTTACTCGGTGGTATTCCAGGTGCGTTAACGAATCAACCACCGCTGGACAGTAATATTCCCGAAGATGCTACGGGCAATGCTCAACAGCAAACCATGCCGGGTCGTAAGCATACAGAGTCGACACGTAATTATGAACTCGACGAGGCTATTAGCTACACCAAACAACAAACCGGCGTTATTCATCGCATTAGTGTCTCTGTTGCCTTAGATTACTTGTCTGAGCTCAATGCTGAAGGTGAACCTGTACCAACACCACGCTCTGTACAAGAAATGGCTAATATTCGTCGTTTATTGCAAGGCAGCATTGGTTTTAACTTACAACGTGGTGATTCATTAGAGGTGGTTACTTTACCGTTTTCTCGCCCAGAAATTATAGCCGTGGCGCCACTAGCATGGTGGAAAGATCCTACTATTTATAAATATGCAAAATTGCTTGGGGCGGTTATCTTAATTGCTATCTTGTTTGTTGCCGTGGTGCGTCCGATGTTAAAACGCCTAATTCATCCCGAAAAAACCCCGAGTGACTACGGTGATAAGTCGCTTGATAGTCATGTTGATTTGGGTGATGAAACCATGGACATGTTATCATCTGACTTTGATGCTGGCTCAATTGGCTTTGCTCCTGATGGTAGTTTACAATTGCCTGATTTACATCGCGATGGCGATATATTAAAAGCGGTACGGGCCTTAGTGGCAAACGAGCCAGAATTATCATCGCAAGTCGTTAAAAGTTGGTTAACCGAAAATGAGTGATGAAAATCAAGAACTAGCAGAGCAACAATCGTCTGGCTATGACGTCAATAAACTTGACGGCGCTGAAAAAGCCGCGATTTTATTGTTGAGTCTTTCAGAAGAAGATGCGGCACAAATACTAAAACACTTAGAGCCCAAGCAAGTGCAAAAAGTGGGTATGATCATGGCCGGTATGGAAGATTTTACTCAACAAAAAATTACCGCTGTGCATAAGTTATTTATTAACGAAATTCAAAATTTTTCTACTATTGGTTTCAAAAGTGAAGAGTTTGTCCGCAAAGCATTAACCGCAGCATTAGGCGAAGATAAAGCCGGTAACCTTATCGATCAAATTGTCAAAGGTGGTGGTGCTAAGGGCCTTGATTCTTTGAAATGGATGGACTCAAAGCAAGTGGCGAACATTATTCGTAATGAACATCCTCAAATTCAAACCATCGTTTTATCTTACCTTGAACCGGATCAATCAGCAGAAATACTGACCCAATTCGCCGACAAAGTGCGCTTGGATCTTATGATGCGTATTGCTAATTTAGAAGAAGTTCAACCCGCGGCATTGCAAGAATTAAATGAGATCATGGAAAAACAATTTGCCGGTCAAGCGGGTGCACAAGCCGCGAAAATGGGCGGCTTGAAAGCGGCTGCAGACATCATGAACTATTTAGACAATAATGTTGAAGGTATGTTGATGACTTCAATTCGCGAACATGACGAAGAAATGAGTCAGCAAATACAAGACCTTATGTTTGTCTTTGAAAACCTTGCCGATGTTGACGACCGAGGTATCCAAGCCATTTTAAGAGAAGTTCAGCAAGATGCGCTCATGAAAGCAATAAAAGGTGCTGATGAAGCCTTAAAAGAAAAAATTATGGCCAATATGTCTAAACGTGCTGCAGAAATGCTAGCGGATGATCTTGAAGTGATGGGGCCAGTACGCATTAGTGAAGTTGAAGCCGCGCAAAAAGAAATTTTGGCGGTTGCACATCGATTATCTGATGCCGGTGAAATTATGTTAGGCGGCGGCGGTGGCGGCGATGAATTCTTATAATCAAACATCAGAGAGTGTAACCTAATGGCAGCAGATTCTGAGCCAAGCACTGGGGCGATGGCGGAAAAAAAAATTGAAAAGGTTGATACCTGGTCAGCACCTAATGTGCAACCAGACGAAGATACAAAGGTTAATAAAACTAATGCCTTAGGCCAGCCAATGAACTGGCGTTATGAGCCACCAGAAGAGACAGAAGTCAATGAGCCTGTGCCGTTAACGGCACAAGACATGGAAGACATTCGTCAAGCCGCATTTGAAGAAGGCTTTAGTGAGGGAAAAGCAGAGGGTTTTGCTAAAGGTTTTGATGAAGGTAAAACCAGTGGTCATGAAGCGGGTCTTATTTCAGGTAGTGAAGAAGGTGTGATACAAGGTTTAGCCGAAGGTAAAGAAACCAGCGAACAACAAATCGCGGCAATGCAAACCCTATTAGACCAATTACATCAGCCTTTGCTTAATGTTGAAAAAAATGTTGAAGCGCAACTATTACAGTTAGTCGTGCAACTAACCCAAGCGGTGACTAAGCATGAAGCGAAAACTAACCCAGATATTTTATTATCGGCTATCGCTGAAGGTATTAAAGCCTTACCGGCACAAGAGTCTCAAACCCAAATTTTATTGCATCCCACAGACATTAAATTGGTAGAAGAACAATTTGGTGCAGCACATATTCAAGAACAAGGTTGGTGTTTATTGGCTGCGCCACAATTAAGCCCCGGGAGTTGTCAAATTGAAAACAGCACTTCTAATATTGATCTGAGTGTTAAATCACGTTTGAATGAGGTTTTGGACTCGTTTTTACTAGAAGCTTTACATCAATAAGCTATATATCAAAAAACTTATATCAAGAAACTTATATCAAGAAAGCGGGTCTCAAGAAAAAATAAGTCATGAAACTTACAAAAATAAACCCGACACACCTTAACTATCTAACGACAAATATTGTCCTGTTAAACTTTATCAATAAGCGTAAAAATTTCTATGGTTGATATAAATCGCATAACTGAACGTTTAAAAAATAGTGAAAAATTTATTCACCCGCACAGTGTCTCTGTTGCCGGGCGTTTAGTGCGTGTGGTGGGTTTAACTTTAGAAGCGGTTGGCGTTAAAGCCGCGGTTGGTAGCCAATGTTTGGTGGAAACCTCACAAGGCGAGCTGATTGCAGAAATTGTTGGCTTTGCCCAAGATATAACATTTTTAATGCCAGAACAAAGCTTGCAAGGGGTATTACCTGGCGCACGAGTCGTGCCTTTATCGACTAAAGCACGTTTACCCTTATCAATGGACTTGTTAGGCCGAGTTATTGACGGTGTTGGCAAACCGCTTGACGGTAAAGGGCCGATTAAAGCATCTGATAGTTATCAATATGACAGTACACCGATCAATCCCTTATCACGACGAGCCATTACCGAGCCCCTAGATGTTGGAGTGCGCTCGATTAACAGTTTTCTAACCGTTGGTGTTGGGCAACGAATGGGCTTGTTTGCGGGCTCAGGTGTTGGTAAAAGTGTGCTGTTAGGTATGATGACACGTGGCACAAACGCTGATGTTATTGTCGTGGGTTTAATTGGCGAGCGTGGACGAGAAGTTAAAGAATTTATTGAAGAAATTTTGGGTGAAGAAGGTCGTGCGCGTTCTGTGGTGGTGGCAGCACCGGCCGATAATTCAGCGTTAATGCGGCTTAAGGGCTGTGAAACCGCAGTGCAGATCAGCGAATACTTTCGTGACCAAGGTTTAAATGTTTTATTGCTGGTAGATTCACTGACCCGTTATGCACAAGCGCAGCGCGAAATAGCACTAGCGGTAGGCGAGCCACCGGCAACGAAAGGTTATCCGCCATCCGTTTTCTCTAAATTACCCCAACTCGTTGAGCGAGCCGGCAATGGCGGGGACGGCCAAGGTTCAATCAGTGCATTTTTTACTGTATTAACCGAAGGTGATGATTTACAAGACCCGATTGCTGATGCTGCCCGTGCCATTTTAGACGGTCATATTGTTTTGTCTCGAAAATTAGCTGATGCCGGGCATTATCCAGCGGTTGATATTGAAGGCTCAATTAGTCGAGTTATGCCGATGGTAACCAGCCAAGAACATCAGCAACTTGCTAGGCAACTACGGCAGATTTATGCCTTATATCAAGAAAATAAAGACTTGATTGCCATTGGCGCCTACAGCAGAGGGACGGATCCAAGAATAGATCAATCGATTGACTTGCAACCCGTGATTCAATTTTTTTTGCAGCAAAAAACGCTTGAAATTATTCCTTATGATCAAAGTTTAACTCAGCTGCAGGAAGTATTAGCGGCAGCGCAAGCTCATGCCAATAAAAATCAGTAGACACAATAACGAATAGGTCACTAAACCGATGAAACAGTTGAACACCTTACATAAGTATGAACTTGATAAAGAACAAAAAGCCTCACAAGCATTACAAGTGGCAGAGGTCGATTATGAACAAAACAAAGCGCGTTTAAAAAGTGTTAGCGATTATCGTTTAGAATATATGCGCCGGCTTAATCAGCGTTCAATCGAGGGTATTGATAGTGCAACATATAGCCATTTTCATGCTTTTATCGCGAAACTAGATAACGCCTCTCAACAGGTTAAAGTTGCGGTTCATCAAGCGAAAGCATTAGTTGAAACTCGAAAAAAACAATGGTTAGAGCAAAGACAAAAAATACAAGCGGTAGAATTACTACGTAATAAAAAACTGGCCGCGCTGCAATTAGTCGCTAATAAAAAAGAACAAAAAATGTTTGATGAAATGGCGACACAACAATTTGTTCGCCGCCGCCGCTAAACTCTGCCATTTTAATAATAGAAACAATAGAAACAATAGATTAAGTACTTGAGTAAACCCCATCAGCATCAAGATTCAAACTCAAGGCTTGTTATTGATGCTTTTATATTTAGTTCACTTTAAGATTTAGCGCTGAACTGCCTATTAGAGCGGCACGATTTGGTCACAGGTAGAGACAAGCAGGATCATACTGCCTTCTCTCTTGAAAATTATTTTTGGAATGAATATTGCTTAATTAACAATAGAAATAATTTATTAAATTGTGCTTAAGTCTACATTTAAGAAAGGTCTGTTATGTCTCAAATGAATATATTGTCTACTGATGCTGGCCAAAGCCTTGACACCCCTGGTGCTAAAGGTGGGTCGTCAATAAAAAGTCAAGCTAAAAGCAACGCATTTAATGATGCGATGGAGCAACACTATTTAAGAAAAAAAGCGGAAGAGTCAGAGCAAAATACTGAGCCATATGGCAATTTTGTCTCTAAAGCGGCAGAACAACACCAACAGGCTTTAAAAAGCGAGCGTTTAGCCAAGGGCAATGAAGTTGATGATGATCATACTTTACCCGTGCCTTTACCGATAGACGATGCCAAAAATCTCTCTGCGCCAAACGCTGAGCTAAAATCCTATCTTGGCTTTCAAACTCAAACTGAACATCAAGCTCAAACCCAAAGTGACTTAGCGAGCAATGTTGAAAATGATGACGCGGTTGATTTATTAAAAATGTTAAGTGGTGCAGGGCAATTGTTGACAAAATCTGCAGCAAATAATACTGCTGAAGGGAAAGTGCCGGGCGACGTTACATCAGGCTATATGCAAACAACCACTGCCGGCACAACGTCCTTAACGAGTGAGCAAGCTAGCATTGATGATGCCGAGCTAATGGCAAAGCAAGCAGGTATAAAAGCATTAACTGAAGAAGGCAATGCCGGTTTAGATAAAACCCAAGGTGTTGACCAATTAGCTAACAATAGCGCATTGCAAAATAGTGCCAGCGATAAAGCGAGTGAATTTAAACCTGGTAGCGATATCGAAGCCGCAAAAACTCATCTTGTTAATCAAAGTACAGCTACTGTGGTATCAACATCGGTTACGGATACAAAACTTGATACTAATCAGAAAACAGCGGTAAATGAAGACGTTGATAAATTAGCCAGTGCCATGCTCGAGGCACAAAAAACCGCTAAAACTGAGGGCGACAAGCTAACACCACAAGTTGACAAAGTGGCGTCAGTGTTTAATCAAACATTAGTCGATCAAGCCAAGCCGCTGACAAGTGCTGCGGAGTTAGCTGCCCAGCAAGAGCAAAGTTTTGAAAGTACGGTAAATCAATTAACGACAAATACTGTCTCAACACAAAAATCATTTGCCACTATGCAGACTGAGACTATTGCTATTTACCGTAAAGATTTTGCCGATGCTGTTAAAGATAAAGTGATGGTGATGATCAACCAAAAAATTCAACAAGTGGAAATTCAACTTGACCCACCAGAGATGGGTAATATTCATGTGCGAGTGAATTTACAAAATGAGCAAGCCGCGGTGCAATTTGTGGTGCAAAACCAGCAAGCAAGAGAGGCTTTAGAGCAAAATATGGGCAAGTTACGCGATATGTTAGCTGAAAGTGGTGTTGATGTTGGGGAGGCAAATATCGAACAGCGCGAAGCAAAAGAGCAAGATGGTGATGGTTTTGACAGCCAGTCTAACAAGGGTCAAAATGCCCAGTCGGCTGAAGACAGTTTCAGTGAAAATGATAACGCAATAGTGAATGTGCTCAAAGCTTCGTCAACCGGTATCGATTACTATGCTTAATTCATGAATACACTGACAATACTTGATAAACCCTTTGGATTAGCAGCTATTCAACGATATAGTTTAACAATAGATATAAAAACTTTTCACAGGTAGAAACCATGGCAGACGAAAAAGAACTTAAGCTGGATAACCCAGGTAAGAAGAAAAAGTTGATTATCATTATCGCCATTGTTGCCGTTTTGGCTATTGCTGGCGGTGCGGCTGCGTTTTTTATCTTTGGTGGTGATAATGACATTTCACAAGCTGAGATCGATGCGGCTTTAGACACAGGCGCTGAAAACGAAGCGGTAAAAGTCGTAGGTGCTCAACTTGGCTCAGCTTTGTATGTGCCTATGCCAAGACATTTTCGCTTTAATGTACCTGGAATCGCTCGCGATCGCTTTGTTGAAATTCGTGTACAGTTGTTGGTGCGAGGCGCTGAAAATGAAGAAATCGCTAAAAAACATGTACCCTTAATTGAAAGTGCCTTGTTAGGTGTTTTCTCAAAGTCGAATGCTGATGATCTAGCAACAAGTGCAGGAAAAGTAGCTTTAAAGCAAAAGTCTTTAGTAGCAGTTCAGAAAGTAATGACTGAAATTGAAGGGAGTACAGTGGTTGAAAAAGTACTCTTTACCGGCTTTGTCATGCAGTAATTCCTTTGAAGAAAAATAGCCGCGAATAGATTGCTTGGTTGATTGAAGCTTTTGATTGAATTTTTGATTAAACTTTTGCTTAAGTTAACGGCTATGGTTTGTGAACAGTGTAACTAAACTAACAAGATAAAGAGACTATTGAGTGAGTGATTTATTATCTCAAGATGAAATTGATGCACTTTTACACGGTGTTGATGATGTTGAAGAAGATGAAACTTTAGAGGACTCTGCTAATTCAGGAGAGACCTCTGATTACGATTTTTCTTCGCAAGATCGCCTTGTTCGTGGCCGCATGCCAACGTTGGAGATGATCAACGAACGTTTTGCACGTCATATGCGTATTAGTTTATTTAATATGATGCGTCGCACCGCAGAAGTTTCTATTAACGGTATCCAAATGATCAAGTTTGGAGAATACGTACATACTTTATTTGTGCCAACCAGTTTAAATATGGTGCGCTTTCGGCCTTTAAAAGGCACGGCACTAATTACCATGGAAGCGCGACTGGTTTTTATATTAGTGGACAATTTTTTTGGTGGTGATGGTCGATATCATGCGAAAATTGAAGGACGTGAATTTACTCCCACTGAACGCCGTATTGTGCAAATGTTGTTAAAAATTATCTTTGAAGATTATAAAGTAGCATGGTCACCTGTGATGGATGTTTCATTTGAATATCTTGATTCAGAAGTTAATCCCTCGATGGCAAATATTGTTAGTCCAACTGAAGTGGTGGTGATTAGTTCTTTTCATATTGAACTTGATGGTGGTGGCGGTGATTTTCATGTGGTTTTACCGTATGCAATGTTAGAGCCTATTCGCGAATTACTTGATGCCGGTTTACAAACTGATAAAGAAGATACTGATATGCGTTGGTCGAAGGCCCTGCGTGATGAAATTATGGACGTGTCGGTCGAGATATCAACTAAATTCATCGAAGTGACCTTGCCATTGCAAAAAATTATGGACCTTAAAGCCGGTGACATTATTCCCATTGATATGCCTGAACATATTACTGTATTAATAGAAAAATTACCGTCATTTAGGGCTCAACTTGGTCAAAGTCGTAATAATTTAGCGCTGAAAATAGAATCAAAAATTAAGCGTCCGGAATCAGTTAAATCAGAGCTAACTATCTTGACGAAAGGTGGTAAGCGTTTAGACAGTGATGCCGAGCTGCATTTATTAGACGATTATTTATAACAAGTCTGGGTAAGTAATATTGATAAAACATGATTGATAAAACAGGCTTGATAAAACAGGACTGATTAACTCTGGTGTAAAAATTGTATAACGGCATAATAGAAAATAACAAACGAGTAGTGTAAGTATTTTGACGCTACTCGATGAAAATTGAGGCAAAATAGTATGAGTACAGAAAACAAAGATGATTTAGGTATGTGGGATGAAGCGATGGATGAGCAAGCTAGTGCAGAAGCGGCTAAAGCGGTTGAATTGGAAGAGTTAGAAGAAGATAGTGGCAATATCTCAGGTGCAGAAAAGCGTAAGCTCGATGCGATTCTAGACATACCTGTTACCATCTCTATGGAAGTAGGACGTAGTCATATTAGTATTCGAAATTTGCTACAGCTGAACCAAGGCTCGGTTGTTGAACTTGACCGTGTTGCAGGTGAATCATTAGATGTGATGGTCAATGGCACCTTAATCGCTCATGGTGAAGTGGTTGTGGTTAATGATAAATTTGGTATTCGCTTGACTGATGTTATTAGCCAAGTTGAACGTATTAAAAAGTTAAAATAGTCACTAATGAAAAAAACTTTATCAGGACTTTTAAGCTGGTTGGCTTTTGCAGCCTTTGCCCATGCGCAAGAGGTTGTTAGCGATGTTGCTTTAACTGAGGATGTTCCGGTTGAAGTGGGCAAGCATGTTGCCACTAATATGAATTCTATGAGCATGATTATGTCATTACTGATGGTGCTGGCGGTGATTGTTATTAGTGCCATGATATTAAAGCGTTTTCAAGGCGTACGTCAAACTCACCATGGCTTAAAAATAGTCACAAGTTTACACCTTGGGGCAAAAGAGAAGTTAGTGGTGGTGCAAGCTGGAGATAAACAATTATTGCTTGGGGTCACCACACAGCAGGTAACCTTGTTAGAAACCCTTGATGAACCCTTGGTGAATGCCACAGAAAACAGTGTTGATTTTGCTCAGTCGTTAGCAAAACTATTCAAACAAAAAGCTATAAAAACTTATGATAAACAAAAATAAAAAATCATTATTATCGTTAAACAAAATCGTCACTTTACTGGTGACGATTTTGTCGTTTTTACTCATTAGCAATACTAGTTTTGCCGCCGATGGCCTTTCATTATCAGCGTTAACCTTGACCACTAATCCGGATGGTTCGCAAGAATACTCAGTTACCTTACAAATATTAATTTTTATGACCGCGCTAGGTTTCATACCGGCAGCGGTGATCATGATGACGTCGTTTACCCGCATTGTGGTGGTCATGGCGATTTTACGGCAAGCTTTTGGTTTACAACAAACCCCGTCTAATCAGGTTATTATTGGCATTACTTTGTTTATGACCTTATTTATTATGACGCCGGTCTATAACGAAATTAATGCTCGGGCGATTCAACCTTACTTACAAGACCAATTAACCTCGGTTGAGGCGATTAATAAAGCTAAAGTGCCATTACGGGCGTTTATGTTAGAGCAAACACGTATTAAAGATCTGGATACCTTGGCCCAAATGGCAGGTATAACACAAGTTGATAAACCAACAGATTTACCGATGACAGTGATCATTCCAGCCTTTGTTATTAGTGAGTTAAAAACGGCATTTCAAATTGGCTTTATGTTATTTATTCCATTTTTAATCATAGATTTAGTGGTGGCCAGTATCTTAATGGCGATGGGGATGATGATGCTATCGCCGATGATCGTATCTTTGCCGTTTAAGTTAATGCTATTTGTGCTGATTGATGGCTGGAATTTAGTGATAGGTACACTGGCAACAAGTTACGGTATGGGAGCCACGTAATGGGTCCTGAGGTATTTGTTGATATTTTACGAGATGCACTGTTTCTAGTGATTGTACTGGTGAGTGCCGTTATTGTACCAAGCCTGATTATTGGTTTGGTTGTAGCAGTATTCCAAGCCGCTACCTCGATAAATGAACAAACCTTGAGTTTTTTACCGCGTTTAATTGTGACTTTGCTGTCTTTAATTATAGGCGGACATTGGTTGGTACAAAAACTAATGGATTATACCATTCGACTCATCGGTAGCATCCCTAGCGTAGCCAGTTAGCGATGGAGTTCACTGAGTCAATTATTAATCAAAGCATGGCTGATTTTTTGCTGCCGTTTACACGTATTTCAGCCATGGTGATGTCAATGATAGGCTTAGGGGCAAAAGCCATTCCTGGACGGGTGAAATTGTTTCTTTGCTTGGCAGTCACGGTCGCGGTTATGCCAGCATTACCGCCTGCTCGTGTTGATAATATGTTTTCATTGGCGACAACATTGCTCATTGGTGAGCAAATGATTATCGGCATCATGCTCGGTTTTGTCACCGTGATGGTGGTTAATACTTTTACCTTAGCGGGCCAAATTATCGCGATGCAAACGGGTTTAGGTTTTGCCTCGCTTGTTGACCCCGCCAGTGGCACAAGCGTGCCGGCTGTAGGTCAGTTCTTTTTAATTTTATCATCATTATTGTTTTGGACAATGGATGGCCACTTAGCTTATTTACAGTTTGTGGTCGCCAGTTTCGACACTATTCCTATTCCTGCCCCAGAATTTTCCAGTATCAAATTTAAAGAAATCGCCCAATGGGGTGGATGGATGTTTGCAACCGCATTGTCACTCGCCATAGCACCTTTAACGGCGATGTTATTAATTAACTTTTCATTTGGCATTATGACCCGAGCAGCGCCGCAATTGAATATTTTCGCTATTGGCTTTCCTGTCACCATGTGTGCAGGATTATTAATTATGTGGTTAACCATGGGTAATTTTTATAGTCATTTTGTTATGCAATGGCAACGGGCTTTAGATTTTAGCTGTTATCTTATCGATTGTGGAGCCGCGCCCTAATGGCTGAATCTGATAGCGGTGAAAAAACCGAAGAACCCACGGCGAAAAAACTTTCTGACGCGAGAAAAAAAGGCCAAATAGCGCGTTCAAAAGATTTAGGCACTATGTTTGTTTTAGTCGGCAGTGCGGCGGCATTGATGCTGATGGGCAATTCTTTGGTTGAGGGCCTAGCAAAGATGATGACTCGTCTGCTGAGTCTAAGTCGGAAAGAAACCATGGATGTGCATGCTTTATATCAAGTGATCAGTGATAGTATCAGTGCAATAACGGTACCTTTTCTTTGGATACATATTATTATTGTTATTGCGGCCTTTATTGGCAACATGCTGCTGGGCGGTATCAGTTTTTCTTGGGAAGCTATGGCACCCAAAGCCAGTAAACTTTCGCCGATGGCTGGGTTTAAACGCATGTTTGGTGTGCAATCCTATGTTGAACTTATTAAGTCAATTCTTAAGTTTTTTGTGGTTTTTATTTCAGCATATTTATTACTGAGTAGTTTGTTTGGCCAAATATTGAGTTTAAGTACGGAGAATATTCCGGATAATTTTGCTCATGCGGTGTCATTACTGATGTGGATGTTTTTAGCCTTAGCGTTTTCAATTGGTATTATTGTGGTTATTGATGCGCCATATCAAGTGTGGAATCATAATCGGCAATTAAAAATGAGCATGCAAGAAATTAAAGATGAAATGAAAAGCTCTGAAGGTAGCCCAGAAACAAAAGGTCGGATTAGAAGGGCGCAATATGAAATGTCACAACGGCGCATGATGCAAGACGTACCCCAATCTGATGTGGTGATCACCAACCCAACCCATTATTCAGTAGCGCTTAAATATGACACTGAAGCGGGTGGCGCACCGGTATTAGTCGCTAAAGGCATAGATGAAATGGCCTTACATATTCGTACCATTGCCAAAGAGCATAATATTGAGGTTGTGGCATCTCCAGCTTTAGCTCGATCCTTATATTACACCGCAGAGCCCAATGAAGAAATCCCAGAACAATTATTTGCGGCAGTAGCACAAATACTGGCATTTATTTTTCAGTTGAGTGCCCATAAAAAAGGTCAGGCGCGCCGACCCAAACCTGTGGCCAAAAACTTACCCATCCCAGATGAATTTCGCTATTAATTCTGACGAAAAAAAAGGTCGGGATTAGCTTTCAGTAAAAAGACATCGCTGTCGGTCGGTAGTTAAACAATTAGTCATCAGCTGTCAGTAAAATATTGGACAGTTTTAAGCAACAATAACCCCCAATCCACATCAGCGGCCATAGGCGTTATCTAATTCGGATTAACTGTCGACCTAGAATAAAATTTTGTCGTTTATGCATTACGATTTTTTTATATGAACAAGAACTGATCAATAGTGATACTAAAAAATAAAAAATAAAAAATAA
>NZ_JACGVE010000041.1:0-14338 GCF_014077065.1 Colwellia sp. MB3u-4
ATCTGGAACGAAGGCTTTATCTGGAACGAAGGCTTTATCTGGAACGAAGGTTTTATTTGGAATGAAGCTCAATTGAACCAAGAAAACTTTGCAATTAATGAATAAAAAATAAATCATTAAATAAAGTCCGTTATGAACTAAGTATTTGCTTAGGATATAACGGACTTTTTATTTGCTTTTAAGAAGTTAACAGTGCATTGCTTCGCTTAATTTCAACTGCCCAATTTTCATTAATTTTTTTAATAGCCATAGCTCGTAGTCGGTTTATATTACTGTAAAAAATCAACTGTAAGTGAGTCTAAAGTTTGGTGTTTTACACGCTTTGGGTTAGTCTATTTCTAAATTAGAATATATGTAATTTAAGTATGTTAAAAAACACTATTTATTGCCTACTATTATTATTTGTTTTTAGTTTCAAGCTGCATGCTGAACAAAAAGCTAATTTTATTTTTACCTCCGCAGCACTTAATCAACAACTCTCCCAAAAAAGCATTCGGCAAGTCTTTCAAGACAGTACAGGGTATTTATGGATTGTCACTCAAGAAGGGATAGCCCGCTACGACGGCTATGAACTAGTAAAGTTTGTCCATGATCCCCGTAAACCTGACTCGCTGAGCTCCGACAATGTTCGAACGATAATCGAAGATAATAGCAATCGTTTATGGATAGCTACTGATGGCGGTGGTTTAAACTTATTTGACGCGGCTAAACAAACGTTTACCCGTTGGCAAAGTAGCACTCTATCTAGTACTACACTTATGTCTGATCGTATACAAAGTGCTATGTTAGATAAAAATGGTGATATTTGGCTAGGTTATAACAGTGGTAATTTTAGTCGTTTTCAACCTGATAAAATGACTTTTGAACATTTCGATACCCAAGCTTTACTTCCTGATCTCGATAAAAACACATTTATCACTGCGTTTGTCGAAGAATCGAATTTTATTTGGCTCAGCACTAATGGTAACGGACTACTAAAACTAAATAAAAAAAGTAAAAAACTAGAGCGTTTTCATACTGGTTCAGACACGCCATTTTTTAGTGATCGTTTGACCAATTTATTTATCGATGGACAACAGCGCTTATGGGTTACTAGTGCCGATAACGGTGTTGCTGTTGCTGACCCGCAAAGGCTAAAATTTACTTCTTGGCAGCATAATGAAAATCATAAAAACAGCTTACCATCAAATCACGTATACACGGTATTTCAAGATAAACACCAGCGTATTTGGATCGGAACTGATAAAGGTGTCGCCATATGGAACAAGCGAAATAAATTTGACTCCTTTAATACGGAAGATGGATTAAGTAACAACTTAGTCCTATCCATTTTACAAGACCCCACAGGGTTAATGTGGTTTGGTACCTTTAATGGCCTAAGCAAAAGTATTGAAGTGCCTTTTCAACATATCGATACAGGCTTGGCCAGCAAGACTATCTTAGGCTTTGCTGAAACCACATCTTCAAGCGGAGAATCAGCAATTTGGGTTGCCACTTATGCTGGCTTAACACGCTTAAATAGCGATGGTGAAGTGCAACAAATTATTAATAAAGACAGTGTTCCTGCATTACCTGATAACAGAGTCATGGCGGTGCGCGGTGACGATAATATTGTATGGTTTGGCACCCGCGGTGGTGGCTTAGGTAAGCTCGATGTCGATACTGAGCAAATTAAATATTATGTAAACGACCCTAAGGATCCTAAAAGTTTAAGTTTTAATGGTGTTATTAGTATATTCCAAGACAAAGCAGATAATATTTGGGTTGGTACCTTTGGTGGTGGTTTAAATTACCTGCCCCTCGGCAGCGAAGAATTTATTCATTTTCGCCATGATGAGAATAACCCCAGAAGTCTCAATAATGACAGAGTATTAGCAGTTGATCAGTTAGTTGACGGTACCATGGTGGTTGGTACCGTAGCCGGCATTAATTTACTTGACCCTATTAGCTTGGATTTTGATCATATTGAGCACCAACCTGATGATCTAGATAGTTTGTCGGCGCCGATGGCTTGGGCCTTTTATCAAGATAACAAAGCACAGTTATGGGTAGGCACCCAAGGCGGAGGGCTCAATAAATGGTTACCTCAAGACATTACTGGTTTAAATAACAAGTTCACCCATTACGACAGTTTAAGTGGACTACCCAGCAGCCATATATATGCAATTTTGGACGACGATAATGGCCATCTATGGCTCAGCAGTACCGCTGGCTTAACAAGATTAAATAAACAATCAGGGGCAATGCGACATTTTAATAGTTATCAAGGCTTAAAGGAAAATGATTTCAGCTTTGCTGCAGGTTTTAAGGACAGCAAAGGAAATATGTATTTTGGTGGTAATGCTGGCGTTATACGCTTTAATCCTGATGATATTAAAGACAGTAAAACAATCCCGCCTGTGGTACTTGTGAGAATTAAAAAACTCAATGAACAAGTATGGTTCGATGTACCTTACCAAGAACTCAAACATTTGGAATTGGATTACAAAGACTATTTTATCTCATTTGAGTTTGCTGCACTTGACTATAACGCACCCAGTTTAAATCAATATAGATACCAATTAGAAGGGCTTGACTCAAATTGGATCGAGCTTGGGAACAGGCGACTTGCAACATTTACTAACCTACCTGCCGGCGATTTCACCTTGAGAGTTCAAGCCAGTAACAACCAAGGGTTATGGAATACTGTTGGTGTATCACTACCGATCACGGTATTGCCGCCACCTTGGAAAACCTTTTGGGCCTATAGTTTGTACTCTCTAGCAGTGATGTTGATGCTACTTTATTTCATTTGGCGATATCGACAAAAGCGGCTACGTGAAATGCAGCAAGTAATAAAACTAGAAGAAAAAGTTGAAGAACGTACCAAAGAGCTACGCCATGCCAATGCACAGCTTGAAACTAGCATGGAAGAAACTGACAAAGCCAGGAAAATTGCCGAACAAGCCAGCAAAGAGAAAAGTGATTTTTTAGCCATTATGAGTCATGAAATACGCACACCGATGAACGGCGTGCTAGGCATGACCGAAGTTTTGTTAAATTCAGACCTAAAACCCAAACAACAACATTTTGCGCAATTAGTCTATCGCTCAGGTGTCTTGCTACTTGATCTGCTAAATAACATCTTAGACTTCTCTAAATTAGAAGCCGGTAAAACGACCCTAGAGTCGGTACCAGTCGATCTTGAAACGATAGTAGAGGAAGTGTGTGATTTATTCAGTGAATCTGCCTACAACAAAGGACTGCATATCAATGCCATCCTAGCCCCAGAGTCATTACCTTATGTATACGCCGACCCAGAGAAATTGCGCCAAATCATTGCCAATTTAACCAGTAATGCCATTAAGTTTACTGAGCGTGGCGAAGTTAATGTCAGTATTAAGCGCGTACCATGCTCCAAAGCGCAAACTGGTCAACAAGACAACGAGGCACAACTTAGTAGTTTTGAAATTAGTGTAGAAGATACCGGTATTGGTATGGCACCAGATCGTCAACAAAAAGTATTTGAAATGTTTACACAAGCAGACGCCTCCACCAAGAGAAAGTATGGTGGCACCGGCCTTGGCTTAGCTATCTGTCGACAAATATCTACCTTAATGGGGGGTAATATTAGTGTGCAATCGAATCTAGGAGAAGGTAGCCGTTTTAGCTTCATATTCGATTTACCGACAGTGGCTAATTCGGAAATCGAATATGAGCCCATAGCTGATTGTCCAACGGTGCATTTGATCAACCTTAATGGCGGTTTAGGCACTTCAGTTGCCAATATATTACTAAAATTAGGCATTAAATCAGTACACGTAAAACGGGTTAATGCTCAGTTGGCTTCCGCTAAAAATGGTCTTTGGATTAGCCTTTCAGAGCACGAAACAGCCATTACTAACGCGGGTATTCCACTGACAAACTGGATCTGCTTATTACCTTCTTCACAATGGCAAGAACATGACAAACGCAATATCTTACATTTGCCAGTACATTTTTATGACCTGATAAACACTTTATATCGAGCCTTGGGAATCAAACCCCATGATCAACAAACAGGTAAAAACAACCACCGTAATCATCAGATATTTGTTGCCAATATTTTGGTGGTAGAAGACAGCTTAACTAACCAAGAAGTAGCAACAAGCATGCTCAGCATGCTAGGTTGTGAAGTATGGCTAGCAGACAACGGTGCGGAAGCCGTCGAGCAAGTAAACTTAAGACAACCTGATTTAATCTTAATGGATTGCCAAATGCCCATTATGGACGGTTATGAAGCCACGGTTGTCATAAGAAAAAACTGGCCAAATATTCCTATTATAGCGCTAACGGCTGGTATGGGTGATGACCTGCGCCAACAATGTTTAGACTCAGGCATGAATGGTGTAATGACCAAGCCATTTTTATTGCGAGAACTTGAACAAACACTTTTACACTACTTAGAAGCGCCTAGTCATCCATCGGTAAGTGATCACGATAGTACAGACGAATTATATTTACAGCATGTATCGTCCCCAGCTAATGGCTCAGATGACCCTGTAGCATTAAGTAGTAAAGACTTTGAAACTGAAGCTAATGCAGAAGCTAAATTAATTGATATGGACACTGTCAACACGCTTTTAAAAATTGGCAAGGCTAATGAGAGTAAACTCTATAATCGGGTATTGGATGGATTTACCCAGGAAGCTGACAACTTGATTCAACAGTTACTAGCACAGCTAAAAAGTGAACAAGTAGATTTAAATGAGCTAGTTGACATTGCCCATGCTCTGCAATCCATGTCAGGAAATTCTGGAGCAAAAGCACTGTATGAGTTGTGCATAAACTTAGAAGCTAATGCAAAGCAAAACCTGACTGCAGATATTGATATGATAGCGCAGAAAATACAGGCTACTTATATTATTAGTTGTGAGAAGCTGGAGACATTTAGACAAGCTTAATTGAGGCTATAATTAAGCTTGTGCTGAGTGGGAATAAACTGATTAGACTTAGCATAAAGTTGACATTACTCGGCAGGCTTTAATGAAGAGCATGGCGACTACTCGACAGCAATGCAGACTAAGTTTCTCTGGGTTCCAAGCCAAGTATAATCGTTAACTAGGCAAATAAAAAATTAAGCGAGTGATAAGTGCTAACCTACTTAACACTCACTTATTATGAAATTAGCAACTGTTGCAAAATTTTGCGCAAGGTAGGCTGAGTTACATTGAGTAATTGTGCTTTTTTCTGTTGGCTGATCTCTTTTTTTATGACGATTTCATGTAATGTCATCTCAATTTTGGACCAAAGCAAGGTATTGGTGTTTCCTGTTAGCAATTGTCCTAATATTATGTCGCATTCAATCGCTAATTCATCCAGTTGAGAAAGGCTGAGATCTAATCCATTGAGCTTAGCAAAGCGACGTCGCAATGTTGATTCAGATTGGTCTAATTGCAAAGCTACTTGATACAGGCTGCCCCATTTAACTAAGCATACCGTTAACCATCGCAGCTCCAACCAAGCACTTGCTGGAAATAAACGCGTTTGCTGTAGCGCTATTGTCACTAGTTGACTAAGTAATATCGATATATCTGAAAATTGCGCTATGTTTACTTTCGTTTCATCAGTAAACGCCTCATGCTCAGACGAAAGCACATGCGCTGCGGATGCTTTAATATAACCTTGCCCTTGCAGATCCAAATGTGGACTGTCGATTAATTTTCGCTCGCAAAGTATAACGGCCCGCATTATCGCGTTTCGCAGCTCTCTGATATTGCCTGGCCATGAATGGCCTTGCAAAATGTTTATTGCTGCGGGGGTAAAATCAATAATTTCTTTTTTATATTGTTGGCTAAATTTAGCTAAAAAGTGACGACAAAGTAACAGGGCATCATCGCCTCGTTGATGCAGAGGAGGCAGGTTGACGGTAAAACCATTGATACGATAATAAAGGTCTGAACGGAAGCGCCCCATAGCAACTTCATCTAATAAATTACGGTTAGTGGCTAATACAAGTCTAACATCGACTTTGCGCACACGTTGATCACCCACCGCGACATAGGTTTTTTCTTGTACAAATCGTAATAGCTTTGATTGAATATCAAGCGGCAGTTCTCCGATTTCGTCTAAAAATAATGTCCCACCGTCAGCTTGTGCAATCAGGCCCGGTTGATCATTCGTCGCACCGGTAAAGGCGCCTTTTCTATGACCAAATAACTCACTTTCTATTAAATTTTCAACTATGGTACTGCAATCTACAGTAATAAAAGGCTTTACTCGTAGCGAGCTATAATTATGTATTTGTCGTGCGATGAGCTCTTTACCTGTACCTGACTCACCAGTAATCAACACAGACGCGTCGGTAGGCGCCACTAGCTGTACTTCCTGCATTACCGTGCGCATGGCAGCCGATTCAAAAAGCAATTCATGCTGATCGCCCATGCTGCTTTGAGCGATAACCGTTTTGCGTTGGTCATTTTCGAGTAGAACAATACGATCAATAGCAGCAGCTAAATTGGGGCTGACTTGCTGTAATTGCGTACTATATTTTTCAGCATTCTTTTGCTCGCTCAACGGCCAACGTAATAAGATCATACCCAAGCATTGGTTACGAGTGAACAGGGGCACTATAATAGCTTGGCAAGATTCCGCAAAAGGCTTAAGTGGTTTACCTCTTAAATTATTCAAGCTAGCAAGTTGTATGTTTGTGCTAACCCAGTTCTGTACACTTTCGACATCCATGTTTTGCTTAGATGTACTGCAAGACGACAGAATCAATGCTTGATTTTTAACTAAATATAAACCCACATATTCGCATTGCATGCCTGCGGTTAGCATTTGGCAAATTTGCTTGGAAAAAACTTGTAATGAATGTGTAGTGCCAATTAAGCGAATTAAGTCCCATTGCAATGAAAGTAACCTAAAGTCATCTCTAGGCACATCTGAAAACTTACCACTTATGTGATCAAGATTAGCAATAATGTTAGCGTCAAACTGCGGTTCCCAACCGACTAATTTATCGCCACCTATGCTGCGAGCGGCTTGTAAGGCGGTATTCGCTCGCCTAAACAATTTTAAAGGCGATTGCTCTTCGAGCTGTTCTTCAGCATCAAGTGTTGCTATGCCAAAACTAAAGTTTAGCTTCAACTTTTTCTGAGTAAACGACTTATTCACTAACATTTGTCGTACTCGAGCGGCCAGTACTTGACCGTGCTTTTCATTAGTCTCAGGTAAATGTGCCGCAAAAACCACACCGCTATTTCGACTGACAAAATCAGCCGTACGTAATAAATTAGTCAAACTGAGCATAATTTCATCCAACACTTGGTCGGCCAATTTACCTCCATGTTGTTGATTAAATTTAGCGAAATCATCAGGATTTATGAGTAATAAAGTTACGGGTTCAATGTGCGCTGTCTGTTGTTCTTCCCATTTCTGACGTTGCCAAGTCGCGACTTGGCGCATAATAAGTATATTATCTTGATGACGTAATGAACCTACAAAACCATCGACAATGATTACGGTATTTTCTAACTGAATAGGGAAAGGTGGTAACCTTGTCATGGCACCGGTTGGTTCAAGATCCGATAAAATATTTTGCAAACGGTTCTTGGCCATATCAGAGGGTATTTTGATACACGAAAGTAAATCTTTACCGATTGCAGATGCGCTTGAATCACCCAGTACTGCCGATAACGCCGGATTAAGTTCGGTTATTTTCCCTTCAGCACTAAGCGTTACTACCAACTCTCCTAAACATTCAGTCAGTAAGTTAAACTTCTGCTCGCTATGTTGTTGAGTGCTATAAATCTCGTTATTACGTGCTAACAAAGATAAAATAGGTAACAAAGCTTGCTCATTTGACCAGTCAATAAACCAATGTTTTTTTGGTAATTGTGTCTGGGTTGTGAGTTGCGGATGCTCTTGTAGCCAAAATACTTGTTGAATATTGAGATTAAAACGCTTTATAAGCTGCTCTGCATGCTCAGTATTTTGACATGCTACAAGCATTGATGGCTGATCATCACAATGACTTGATAACGCTATTTTTTTCAACGCTATACCCGCAGCAGAAGCTTGCGACTGTAAAGTCAAAAACATCTTGGTGTAAACAGTACTGGCTGCAAAGTCACTATCTATATAAAGCGTGATACTATTTTTTACGTAAGCTAAAGTGCCGATGCGTTGCAATTTCGCCATTAAGAATTTTGCATAAGATGAGTAAAGTTCTGATTTAACAGCGGTGTAATATTTTTTGCAGCCAATGGCCGTGAAAATAAGTAACCTTGCAACAGTAAATGTTTGCTGTTCTTTAATATTTCTATTTGTGCCATTTCTTCTACACCTTCCGCGATAACGCCTAGCTTTAAACTTTTAGCCAGCGCTAAAATGGCTTGTACAATGGCAATATCGTCAGGGGCTGAATTAGCATCACACATAAAAGCCCGATCGATTTTAAGTGTATCAATGGGGAATTTTTTCAGATAGCTTAATGAGGAGTAGCCTGTCCCAAAGTCGTCAACCGCCAAGGTAACACCTAAGTTTTTCAATTCGATTAGGCGCTTAATATTTTCTTCAGCATCACTCATAATGACCGACTCGGTCAATTCCAACTCAAGTAGCGACGGCGGTAAGTTACATTGCTTTAATGTTTGCGCAACAGTTTGAGTAAAATTAACTTGTCTAAACTGGTGTGCAGATACGTTTACCGCAATCCTTACCTCGTTACCATTATCTAGCCATTGTTTAGCCTGCTTACAACTCTGCTCTAAGACTAAAAGTCCTAAATCATGAATTAAGCCGGTTTCTTCTGCAATTGGAATAAATTCATCAGGAGGAATAATACCTCCTTGTGCTGGCAACCATCTGACTAACGCTTCAACGCTAACAATCTTACCTGTTTCAGCGCAAACTTGCGGTTGATAAAAGGGTACAATTTCACCTGACTTAATTGCCACACGTAGGTCTTGTTCAAGCTGTAAACGATTTGCCGCTGTTGCATTCATTGAGCCGCAATAAAACTTGAAACAGCCACGTCCAGCCTCTTTAGCCGAATACATTGCCGTGTTGGCATTTTTAAGTAAAGACTCGGCATTCTCACCGTCGTCTGGAAACATAGAAATACCAATGCTTGGCGTGATCACAACTTCATATTGCTCTAGCTTAAAAGGTTTAATGAAGCTTTGAATCACCCGTTCAGCGACCAACATCGCTTCACTTGAATTGCGCAACTTATTCAAGAAAATAGTAAATTCGTCACCACCAAAACTCGATAATTGACCGTTACTTATTAATTCTTCGTCGCTGTGCCGAGAAAACACATCGCTTTCTCGCATATTTTCTTGTAAGCGGTGGGCAACTTTACGCAGTAGTTTATCGCCAATACTATGTCCCATAGTATCGTTAATTCTTTTGAATCTATCGAGATCTATATACAAGATTGCGGCTTGATAGTCGTTGCGACGCGCCATGGCTATAAAGTTTTGTAAATTTTTCAGTAGCAACAGCCTATTTGGCAACCCTGTTAACGAATCATAAAAAGCCAGTTTATGAAGTGCTTTTTTTTGTGACATTTGATCTGCAAAGGCTTGGCTGGCACGGAGAATATATCTTGCTCTCTGGGCTAATATTTCCCATTTAACAGGTTTCGAGATAAAGTCAGTAGCACCTACCGCGTAAGATTTATGAATAGAGTCCAAGTCATCAGATCCGGTAACCATAATGATCGGAACATGTTTTCCACTTTCCAACGCTCTTATGTGTTCACACACATCAAAACCGTTCATTACTGGCATGGATACATCGAGTAAAATTAGCGCTGGCTGATGTTTTTCAAACTGCTCTACAGCGCGTTGGCCATCCTCAGCCTCTAATACTTCTATACTGTCGCAGGCGAATATTTCTTGCAGAATAATCCGAGCACTGACATCGTCATCACACACTAATATTGTAATTTTAGAATTATTTGGCATTTCTGAATATCTCTAATTATTCATAACTGAAAGTATTAATGGTGGGTATTATCGACCATTAACTTACCGTTATGAACTAATTTTGTAGCTGCGATAATATTGGAATTTTTCTTCCTTATTTATTCCAATAATTTTCAAAAGTTGAAAGTTTAAAAATAGCATAATAAATTGGTTATAACACTCTCTTTTACAGAGTATTACGGTAATATGATTATTGAAATTAAAGACTAGTTTATGCATACACCTGAGTTGTTAACCTAGCTTAGTTTTGCGTACGATTGCTTTACATTTTTAATTGCAAAGTCTTATCATTAAAAATTAAAATGACGCCATTAAACTATATTTATGATCAATTAACTACCGCTACATATTGCAATGTCATGCTGAATAAATTTTTATGGCGATATAATCGCTAAATAAAAAAGCCCTTGAAAAACAAGAGCTTTATAATTTAATTAAACTTATAGCTTAACTGATATTAAAGACTAACAACCGTCATCTTTAGTATCTGCACCCTCTTTTGTCTTTTCACAAGCATCTTCAATGGCGTTACCTGCATCTTTTTTCATTTCACCAAATTTATTGCTGACACTTTCTTTCATTTCATTTACTTTGTCGCCCGCGTTTTCCATAGCCTTGCCAGCGTCTTTCTTCATTTCCTCTACTTTTTCGCCTGCATTTTCCATAGCTTTACCTGCGTCTTTTTTCATTTCATTCACTTTTTCGCCTGCAGCATCAATAGCCTTGCTAGCATCTTCTTTCATTTCATTGACTTTATCACCCGCACCTTGAGTCATTTTACCCGCATCTTTAACTGCTTCTTCTACTTTTTTACCCGCGTCTTCTGCCTCTTTATCGCTACAAGCTGTTAAGCCGAACATGGAAACAAAGATAATAAGTGAAATTGATAGTTTTTTTATAAAAGTCATAAGTTTTTCCCTAAATTTTTGGTGATTTACCACGAACTGCATTGGCGATTAATGAGATAACCAACAACACAACGAAGATAAAAAAGATAGTTTTTGCAATACCTGCGGCTGTCCCTGCGATACCACTAAAACCAAATATTGCCGCAACAATCGCAACAACTAAAAAAGTAAGCGCCCAGTTTAACATAATAGATTCCTCCGTTTATTAAATTAAAAACCACCACCAACTTAAGACTACATTTATACCAACAACCTAATTCACTGATAACTAGTCACTATCTTTCATTCTACATTTGATTTAATAACGCTAGTTTACCGCTAAGTGAAAGTTTTTCAGACAAAACAGGTATAACGTTTAGTGGGAGTTAATATATTTTTGTCTTAGCTTATCGCTAAGACACCTTAATAATAGCCACATTTTTATAAAACGTACTTATTTACAGAATAAACGCTATAACTTTCAGTAAGCATTAACTATCAGCCATAGTGACCATGACTTAGTACTGATTATTGTGCCGTTATTAACCGCCGTATTTACTGGTGAACTTTATATTTTTCCTACCATTTTCAGGACAGTTTTACCTAAGCAGCTGACTACTTTGTTGTCTGAAATAAGCCTTGTAATGGTGAAGTTTGATTAATGATCTTATCGGCGCAATAACAGTGAAGTTAAAACGAGTTGTTACTTTTCTTTGCTGTTAAACATAAAAAATCCGAAATCAATTGCTTGATTTCGGATTCTTAACTCACTGAAAAATTCATCTGTAAGTAAAGCTATGCCTAGATAATCGGTAGGTTAACTTTACCCAAGAGCACATTCAGTATAGGTAACTTAAAAGCTATAAGTTGCTTTTACGTAGTAGAAACCACCGTTAAAACCAAATGGTGATGTTTCATAGTATTTACCACCCCAGCTATTATTTGCCGCACCTGTTTGTTGCTCAAAATCAAGCTCATTCGGGTATTCGTCAAATATATTCTGAGCACCAACACTCACTTTGAAATCTTCCATAACGTGATAGCTCACTTCAACATCAACAGTAACTTCTGAGTCAGCAACAATTTCTGTTCCTGGTTCAGCTGGAGAGCCTATCCAATCAACGTGCACGCCTTGGTATTCACCGTAATAGTTTACACGGGTAAACATACTGACATTGTCCCAACTTTGTGACCAAGTAAAGGTCGCACGATGGTTAGGTAAATCATTTTCTAAACGAGAAACTTTACCGTCACCTGTGATTTCAGTGTAAGTATCAACAGTTGTCTCATTCCAGTTATAAGCTAAACCAAATGTGGTATCACCATCTAACAAACTCGTTGAATAGTTAGCTACAAAATCAACACCTTGAGTTGTAGTATCAAAATCATTAGTAAAGAAACTTACTTGTTGAATTGAATCTACGTTTGGTACACCATCAGCTTTTAACTTAACTTTATCATCAGCGGTTAAGTTATATTTAGTTGACTGAGAAACACGATCAGTTACTTCAATATTGTAATAATCAAGTGTGAAATGGATACCTTCTATTTCCCAAACCGCACCTAATGAAATGCTTTCTGATTCTTCTGGTGTTAGTTCTTTTGCACCAAGTTGCATTGCTACAGGGTTAGATGCTGGCAATAAAGCAGAATCAACCAACTCACCGCCATCTAAAGAGGTTTGCACATTAGAATAGTTAGCTTGACCAACCGTTGGTGCACGGAAGCCTGAACTTACTGAGCCACGTACTGAAAAGTCGTCTGTCACATTGTATTGTGCCGTTACTTTATAGTTAGTGGTATTACCAAAAGTACTGTAATCTTCAAAACGTAGGGCATAGCCCATTAAGAAGTTTTCAGTGTATTGTGCTTCAACATCAAGATAAAGCGCATAGTTTTGACGAGAAAATGAACCGGCTGAAGAGGGTTTAAAGCCAGGAAAACCGTTAGAGCCGATACTAAAACCTTGGTCTGTATATGGACCTGCGGTAAAAGATGCTTCGTCACCTGCAGTCACTTCGAAAGTTTCTTGATGGTATTCATAACCACCAGCAATAATTAGTGGCATCTCCATGCCTACTTCAAGTTCTTTAACTAAATCAATGTTAAAGAACTTTTCAAGTTGAACGTGGCTACCTGGATTAAAGTCACGTGGTGTTTCAGGACCTAACGACGCATTTAACGTGTTGTAGATAACGTAACTTGATTCGTTACGACCTACAGAACCACTGACGTCATAAGACAAAGTGTCATCAAACTGACCACGTGTTCCCATGGTTATTGCTGTATCAACAATGTTACCACCAAAGTTAGGTGTAAATCCGCCTGGTGCTAATTCATTGAATGAAAAACAATTATCATTATTTGCGACATTATCAATGTAATTTTGTTGAGTTAACACGTTACCGGTAGTGATAGCTACAGGTTGACAAGTTCTCTCAGCACCCTCAGATTGCGCAAGATCGCCAATCAATAATGAAGCACCGTCGTCATTAGAGTAGACGCTACCACGGTTATGTGGATTACGATAATAGAAACCACCACGAACATCACGTTCAGAGAAGTTACCAAACATATACACTTCACGGTCGTTACCGATATCTAAACCAAAGTTACCAAAAATAGTGATGTCATCATTAACTTCTGGAGAACCCCAAACTTGAGTTATCGCTTCAACATTTGTGTTGCCGGCATCAATAAAACCTTGAGCGTCAGGACGTTGTACACTTCGACTAGTTGCATCAGCATTTTTATATTGAAAACTCAGGTTGGCAAAACCATCTTCAGTCAATGCCATACCAATATTACCAGAGACTTCAGTCGTATCGCCATCGCCTTCATAATATGAACCATGACGTACGTTTAATGAACCACCATCTGCATCATTTTTTAAGACGAAGTTCATTACACCTGCGATAGCATCTGAGCCGTATTGTGCTGCAGCACCGTCACGTAAAACTTCAACTTGTTTTAGAGCAGAACTTGGGATAACTGAAATATCAGGACCTTGAGCACCGTCATTAATACCACCACCTAACAATGCAATAACAGAAGCACGATGACGGCGTTTACCATTAACAAGTATTAACGTACTGTCTGATGAAAGACCACGAAGATTAGCAGGTTTAACTAAGCTGGCGGCATCTGAGATTGGGTTACTCTGTACGTTAAACGAAGGTACAGTACCTTTTAACAATTCAAGCATATCGGTGTTACCCGATCTTTCTAGCTCTGCTGCACCAATTAAATCAATAGGAACCGGTGAATTATCAACTGAACGTGGTGCACCACGAGAGCCTACAACAGCGATACGTTCAATGTTTTCTTTTTTAACTTTATCTGCATCATTTTCAGCAGCGAATGTTGGCGCAGTACCTAAAGCGATATTTACCGCTAAAGCTAAGGTAGCTATTTTAAATGTTGATGACATGTTCTCTTCCTCTAGTATTAGTATTTTATTATGTATTTTTATAGTTATATATTTTATTTTTCTATTTT
>NZ_JACGVE010000042.1:0-19216 GCF_014077065.1 Colwellia sp. MB3u-4
GCAGAAATTGCAGAAACTACAGAAATTAAATAATAAACATTTTTTTATTTTTTTCAACTATAACTTTTACTTCTTAACCACATGTTAATATAATTAACTATTTATTAACCAATTTAACCACTTAATAACAAGGTTTATCATGTTTTATAAATGTATGTTTTATTGCTCAATGTTGTTTATGCTTATTTCATGTGGAAATGACGATAAAGCGCTGTCCTTGCCCCCTGCTGTCGATTTAAATACTGAAACTATTGCTAATAACGTCGGTGATGCTGATATTGGCGGAGCTAACACTGATACTAATGAAAACGATGGATTAACTGACAATGATTTAGATGATTCTGACATCGGCAGAACTAACACTGATACCAGTGAAGATGCTGAATTACCTGACAATGATATAGATGACTCTGATCCGGTTGGTTAATTTGGTGTGATGTTCTAGGCAAAGCACTTAGCTAAGCTCTATGTTACAAGATGATCATTTATCAATATTGACTGATGCGCTATTCAAATGTTTAAGACGACACAGAAGATAGTCAAACTTAATTAATGCACTTGTCTTTAGTATTTATTTTATCGTGTGCAATATCGGACTAGCTCTTAAAAATGACTTTTATTTGAGAACAAATAATTTTTTGACTAAAGATAAACGTTTTTGCCATTCACTCTGCACGATTATTGTTGATATGAAGCTTGTTGTCTTAAGTATAACCGTTGGGTTTACACCATTAATTTTTGCAGTGTTGAATAGCTTTGCCTCAGGCTGCTTTTGAAGGTATATAGACTTTATTAAGTGATGCCCCACTGATTTTAGTAGATTATTTAACCATTATTTCAAAGTAATTAGACCATAAAACTGACTCTATTTTATCCGAGTAAAATACTTTTAGCCTGTCTAGTTCCCTATTAAAAAAACAAACTTATTACCCGTTAAGGGTTAAAGTTGTATTGATTATTCAACCCTTAACGACAAGCTATTAATCTATTTTATAAAGTCGATTGTGCTAAAAATGTATGTTGGGAAATAAACCTATCACTTGCTTAATAACCTCGGTTTTTTGACTTTTCGCTAGGTACACGGCAAATATTTCACGATGATAAACCGGCGCACTTTCAACAACAAACAACTTATTCGCTTCAACATGTTCAAAAGTCATTTGCCGAGGCAAGTGTGCACCTCCCCCCGCTTGTAAAATATAATTTAAGGCGATGCGAGGCTGACTCATAAAGTGTTTTGCGGGTGGAGCATGCTGAAATTCACGCATATGCTGAGTATTTACCGACTCACCATAATCCACCATAATATAATTATCGACATGCGAGCCTTCAATGTGATCAGGGTTTGTGGTTACTAAATGCAGTGGCACTGTGGCTACTTTTTCGGTGACTAAATCTTCGATAAATGGTGGTTCAAATAAAAACGCAAGATCTACCACGCGGCCAATAACATTTTTTCTTAACTCCATGGGCGAATAGGTACTGGTAAATAAACTAACACTGTCTAAATTACGGTGAATTTTCTGCAACCAACCTTGTAAGACAATATCCCAGATAGAGTTTAACGAACCGATGGCAAGTTGCTGCGCGTCGTGCTCGACTACACCGACATCGTGCTTGGTTTTTTGCCACATAAAAAGAATTTCATTGGCATGTTTTATGAGTCGAAGACCTTCAGTTGTCAACTTTAAATGTTTATGGCTACGATCAAACAGCAAAACACCCAGATCATCTTCTAATAACTTTATACGGGCACTGACCGCCGACTGAGTAATAAAAAGATTTTCTGAGGCTATTCTAAAATGTAATGTTCGGCTTACTTCCAAAAATGTTGTTAATAGTTCAAATTTCATAAAACCCTCTTTAATCAAATATTTTGATTAAAGAGGTCAAAATATTGCGTTTTATTATTTTAGGAGCTGACTATACACTCTAGTTCAATATTTACATCACTTTAAATAATAAAAGTGAAATGAACAGGTAGCCTTTATGAAAGTAGCAATATTATCAAGAAATAAAAATCTTTACTCTACAAGACGCTTAAAAGAAGCCGGTGAAGCAATGGGACATGAAGTTGATGTTATTGATACTTTACATTGCTATATGGATATAACCAGTAGCCATTCAGCTGTGCGTTATCACGGTAAAGAACTACCTAAGTATGATGCTATTATTCCTCGTATCGGTGCTTCTGTTACCTTTTATGGCACAGCGGTTGCGCGTCAATTTGAAATGATGGGCACCTTTAATATTAATGAATCTGTTGCTATTAGTCGTTCTCGCGATAAATTGCGCTCATTACAATTATTATCACGTAAAGGTATTGGCTTACCTCGTACCGGCTTTGCCAGTAAACCTGACAATGCCAAAGATTTAATTAAAAATGTTGGTGGCGCACCTGTTGTTATTAAATTATTAGAAGGCACCCAAGGTATTGGTGTTGTATTAGCTGATACCGCAAAAGCCGCGGAGTCAATTATTGAAGCCTTTATGGGTTTAAAAGCTAACATCTTGGTACAAGAATTTGTCAAAGAAGCCGGTGGTGCTGACATTCGTTGTTTAGTTATCGGTGGCAAAGTGGTTGCCGCCATGAAACGACAAGGTGCAGAAGGTGAATTTCGTTCTAACTTACATCGCGGTGGTAGTGCTGAAGTGGTGAAGTTATCAAAAGAAGAACGAGACACAGCAATTAAAGCGGCAAAAGCCATGGGCTTAAATATGTGTGGCGTAGATTTACTGCGTTCCAAAAATGGTCCTATGGTAATGGAAGTAAACTCATCTCCAGGCTTAGAAGGCATAGAAACCGCAACAGGTAAAAACATTGCCGGTATGATTTTTGAATTTTTAGAAAAAAATGCCAAGCCAAACAGCAATAAAACTCGTGGTAAAGGATAAGGGTAATGATGGGTCCATTAAAAATAGGTGAATTTGTGATATTACCTGGTGAACAACGCAAGATAGACTTGCCTGTAGCCAAGTTATATACAGATGCAGACGTTTCTTTACCTGTACATATTATTCGTTCAAAAAAACCTGGGCCTACTATTTTTGTTAGTGCTGCGGTGCATGGTGATGAGTTAAATGGCATTGAAATTATTCGGCGATTAATCAGCGAAAATAAATTTAAAATCACCAAAGGAACCGTAATAGCCGTTCCTATGGTGAACGTTTATGGCGTAGTGAACCAAAGTCGCTACATGCCTGACCGAAGAGATCTTAATCGCTGTTTTCCTGGCTCAGCAAAAGGATCGCTGGCTGGGCGAGTAGCCTATATTTTTCTCAATGAAATTGTTAAACATTGCGATTACGGCATTGATCTTCACACCGGCGCAATTCACCGCTCCAATTTACCACAAATTAGAGCCGATCTATCTTGTGCAGAAACCAAAGAGCTTGCGCAGGTATTTGGCGTTCCTGTGGTATTAAATTCAAATATTATTGATGGTTCATTAAGAGAGGCGGCGGTAAAACATAATACTAAAGTATTGCTTTATGAAGCTGGAGAAGCCTTACGTTTTGATGAGTTTTCAATTCGCGCCGGCATGAGAGGCATTACTAACGTATTAAAGCATTTAGGCATGCGTAAAGCTTCGTCGACGCGCAAAAAAATTATCGCACCCTTTGTTGCTAACAGCAGTCAATGGTTACGCGCTAATGCCAGTGGCATAGTTAATCATCGCGTTCGTTTAGGTGAACAAATAAAAAAAGGTGATGTACTGGCAGAAATTGGCAGTCCGTATGGCGAAATTATTGATGTGGTGAAAGCCAGTAGATCTGGCATATTAATTGGTCAACAAAATATTCCTTTAGTACAAGAAGGTGAAGCTATGTTTCATATTGCCTACTTTGAAGAAGATGACAAACATATATTTGAGCAAATAGAGAGTGCTCAAGACAACCTACTACCAGAGAACAACGTTTAAAATAAGGTAACGTGATATGACCACAAAACAAAAAATAATTATTGGTAGTTTGGAAACTATTACGCTACCTGATTTAGCGATAACAGATATACAGGTGCGCGTTGATACCGGCGCTAAAACCTCTTCTCTACATGTTGATAATATTACAAAATTTAAAAAAAATGGTAAGGTGATGGTGCGATTTGACCTACACCCCGATGTCTATAATGTTGAAAATATGATTTCTTGTGAAGCCCCTATTCATGACATTAGAAGAGTTAAATCTTCAAATGGTACCTCAGAGCAACGCTATGTAATATCAACACCGGTAAAATTAGGTAGTGAACTTTGGCCGATTGAAATAACTTTAACTGACCGCTCAGATATGAGTTACTTAATGTTATTTGGTCGCGAGGCAATTGGTGAAAGGTTTCTTATAGACCCATCAAAAGCCTTTGTAAATTCATAACATACCATTTATTAAGGTTTTAGTATGACTATTGAACAGACTATAGAACAAGCGAAAGTGATACTTTCTCATATCGTTATTACGATATCAGAGCAACCTATCACGATAGGCGATATTCTTTTTATACCCATAATAATTTTTATGGGTATATTGTTAACCAAGTGGCTAATTAAGTTAATCAGTAGTCGTTTAACAACAAAAAAAACTGACCCTAATATTATTCACTTAGTGGAACGCGTTTTATATGTTATCGCGATAACCATTATTATGATCAGCATATTAGACTTTATGAATGTGCCGATTGCTGCTTTTGCTTTTTTGTCTGGCGCCATTGCTATCGGCTTTGGTTTTGGTGCACAAAATATTATTAATAATTTTATTAGTGGCTGGATCCTAATGTGGGAGCGCCCTATTCGTATTGGCGATTTTTTAGAAATTGAAGACTCCAAAGGCCTAGTGGAAGAAATTAACACCCGGTCAACCCGTATAAAGCGAGTAGACGGTGTACATTTATTAATACCTAACAGCAAGTTACTTGAAAACACCGTGGTTAACTGGACCTTAGTAGACCAGTTTGTTAGATGTTCGGTTAAAGTGGGTGTCGCTTATGGCTCGCCAGCCAAAAAAGTTGCGGGCTTGATTATGCAAGCAACCACAGAACAAGCTGAAGCGCTAACAGAGCCTAAACCCTTAGTCACCTTTGACGACTTTGGCGATAATGCCTTAATGTTTGAAGTCACTTTTTGGGTCAACTCAAGAGTGGAAAGTGGTTTAAGAATTGCAAAAAGCAACGTAAGATTTCGTTTGGAAGAATTATTTGAACAAGAGAATATTGTCGTGGCATATCCGCAACGAGACATACACCTTGATGGCTCATTAAAGATAATTAACAGTTAATTATCTTTAATGATAAGCACAGCAATACTACTTTGATTAATATTGTCGCTCAACAACCGACTATTGTAATTAATAACACGGTTACCTTAGTGTAGTTAACGAGCACAAGTGGACAATAACTTAATGAAATTAACGGGTTAATTAGATTACTTTAACACTTACATCAGCTTAATTGATCGGTCAATATTTATAAATGACACGTCAAGCAAGCTGATTTTTTCATATAAAATAAGCTTAAATTCATCATCTAAAAAATAATCACCTTAAAGTTAATCAGTCGCAGATTAACTCAGTTAAGATTAATTCAGTTCAAATTAGATAAGCAGCACTAAACTTTTTTATTTTCAAACCACAGTTTCATAAAATCCGCAGTAAGCTTTTGCTCTATCCCAAGCGCCTTTTCTGTTGGGCAAAAAATAGAAAACACCACCTGTGTATCACCAAGTTCAGAAGTAGCTACTTGAATATGAGGTTTAGGACCAGAAATGCTGATATCTAAACGATTTTCTATTAGTTGATTATAACGCATAGCCACCTCTTTAAATTCAATGCAATATAAATTTGCCTTTTCATAAAGTGTATCAATAAAAATAAAGGGATTAACACTGTCATCACGCACAATGATGAAATGGTGCATCGCATAACGTTTTAAAAAATTCAAGTTCTTAATAACTGAGGTAATTAACTGACTGTTAGGCACATACAAGGTTTTACCTGTATATTGATAATTGTGCTTATCAACTTCTAAAAGCGTTAAATTTGCCCAGTCGTTAGAGTGCACTTCACCATAATAATTTCCTACCTGTATCCAATCACCAATGCGAAAAGGTCGACTGGATAAGATATAAATAAAGCCAATAAAGCATTGAATGAACTCTCTTGTTGCAAATACTATGGCAACAATAAAGGCCGCAATTGAAAAAGCAAACCTTTGAATTTCACTCGACCAAATATTAAAAATAAAAATAATAACTAATAAAGTAAATATATTATTTACCATATTAATTTTTAATCTTTTACTTTTCTTAGACTTTCTTTTTATCAGCTTGATTATTAATGCTTTAGTGGCATAAAAAGCCATAATGAATAGTAGAGTTAATAAGAGTTTATGTTGCAATAAAAATTCAACCATAGAGTCTATATATAAAATAATAATGGCCTTATAATTTTTAGTTACTGATAGTAATGCTTAGTTGATGCTTAATTAGTGCTTAGCGGTGCTTAATAGCTCGTAATCCTTGTTAACTTTTAGCGTTAATTAACCCTCAACGACTTTATGATTAATTTTCTGTAACTGTAGCAAAGTACCTTCTATGCCCAATTTATTAAAACTGGCATTTATTTCTGCTTGTTTTGTTTGCAATAAGCTTATTCCTTCAACCTCAATATCAAAGAAAAGCCAGGCTTGTGTACTTGACTGTAATAATTTAACCACGGCTTTATTGGTTTTAGTGCTGCCAACAATGGTGATATCAACCATCGCCATTTTACCACTTTTAGAGATGGTACTTTCGCCGATATTAATCACTTCATTATCATATTTATTTAATAAATTACTATAAGTATTGATAAGCTGTAACGATAACTCAGCGATAAAAGGCTCTCTGAGTTCTTCAGGAACCTTAGTGAAATTTTTATTCAGGATTTTATAAGTAAAGTATCGGGTATCGACTTCTGGCAATAAATACTTGTTTAACACGTCTTTAATATTAGCCTTGGTTAAGGTCTCAGTTTGCTTTAATTTAATTAGCGAAGCTTCAACCTGACTAAATATCTGCTTTACCTTAGCTTTAGCATCGTCAGGAGATGCAAAAACAGTCGCTGTGATTAACAGCGCCATAGTGAAAATAACAACACTGATTAAATTAGTGTTGTAGGTACGTTTGGTTGTCATTTCATTACTCAATAAATAATATATAAACATAATTATAGTCATTCATATCAAGCTAGCAAGCGCATTAATTTATTCGAACTAATCAAATAAATTAATTAAATTAATTAAACGCTTCGCGGTAACAAAAATATTAACCACTGGTTCTTGTTAAGGTTAAGATGAAGGTTAACAATTAAATAAACTAGGTTATATTTTCTGAAATACACTAAAAATTATTCATTTAAATCCACTATTGATGAACTTTAAATTTACTTCGCCCTTACTAGAATTTGTATAATATTTGCCTAACTCAATAATTGTCTAAAAAAAATACAATTTAGGTTATTAATCACTTTAGCGTCGTAGGTATAGTGGCAATGTTATGGTAATCCTCTCATTTATATATTATCTTAAGGCACAGTTGGCTTTGTTATTGCTTTTATAACACTGACATTTTTTCAGTGTTATGCCTTTAACGTTAACTAATCCCCCTTAAGTGATCATCTTTAGCAAATATTTAAATTTAACATCAGTAAATATTGTTGAGGTATGTGTATTAATTTTTAGCACCAAGGATAGGTCTTAATATTTATCTTAGGTATTTAAAACGACATATCGAGACAAAATTAATGAAAAATAGCGCGATAGCAGTAACGCATACTGATATTAAAAGACAAAAGTTAATTGATGCAAGTCGATTTCACGGTATACATTGGTTAATATTAATACTTTCAGCCATATTAACTATTGGGGCATGGTACATAGCTTCAGCACAGGTTAATAAAAGAGTGGCAGAACGTTTTGAGCGTGAGTCTTTGCACGTTATAGAACTTGTTAAAGAAAGAATGCAGCTATATGAACACGCCTTATGGGGAGCTGTCGCTCATGTTGATGCCAGCGAAGGTGATATTACTGACCAGCAATGGGAAAACTATAGCAATAGCTTACGAATAGACCAAACCTACCCTGGCATCAATGGCCTAGGGTTAATTTATAATGTTAAGTTTGACCAACATAATAGCTTTCTTCTACAGCAGCAAAAAAGCCGACCAAATTTTAGTATCCACCCTTTATATGCCAATCATGAACTTTGGCCAATTACCTTTATTGAGCCGTACTTAACAAATAAAAAGGCTGTGGGTTTAAATGTAGCTTTTGAAAAAAATAGATACTTGGGTGTCAAAAAAGCCAGAGATACAGGTTTAGCACAATTAACCGGACCCATTACCCTAGTACAAGACGAGAAACAAACGCCTGGGTTTCTTTTTTATGCCCCTTTCTATAAAAAAGGTATGCCGCACAACTCAGTAAATACTCGCCAAGAGTCAATACAAGGCGTGGCCTATGCGCCTTTTATTATGTCTAAACTTATTTCCGGCACCTTAGCTGTTGAACAACGCCATGTTTCATTACATATTAGCGACGATGGTAAGTCATTGTATAATGATATAAATAATGTCGACAGTATTGAAATAGACGCTAATCCACTCTTTATTAAGCATATCGATGTTAATTTCTATGGCCGAGAATGGAAGTTTATTGTGAGTTCAAATTTATTCTTTCGAGAGGCTTCAGGTTCGAATCAACCGTATTTCATATTAGCGGGTGGTATTATCATTGACCTTTTGATACTTGCCTTGTTTATTGTACTTTCAAGAGCAAACAAGCAAGCATTAATCTATGCTGACGATATGACACGAGAACTAAAAATTGGCACTCAACGTCTGATTAGTTCAAACCAAGATCTTGAACAGTTTGCTTATGTAGCTTCACATGATTTGAAATCACCTTTAAATGCCATAAAAAAATTAGCTAGTTGGATCACAGAGGATTGTGAAAGCCTATTACCTGAAAGCTCCAAAAAACATTTAACATTGCTTCAAAGCCGCAGTGACAGAATGAATAGGTTATTGGACGATTTACTCGACTACTCTCGTATTGGCCGACATGAATATAAACCTCAAGAACTTGATTTAGCAATAATAGCTAACGAGATTTTTAGTCTATTAGATCACCCAACAGGCTTTAAGTTGTCGGTAGAAAAGCAGACCTTACTTTTGCCTAGAACGCCAATAGAAATTATACTACGCAATCTTCTTTCAAATGCCGTAAAACATCACGATAAACCCACGGGTCACATTAAAATATTGTATAAAACAATTAATAAAATGCACCATATTAGTGTACAAGATGACGGCCCGGGTATTCCACGAGAATTATTTGATAAAGCGTTAGAGATGTTCCAAACTTTACGGCCCAGAGATAAAGTTGAAGGTAGTGGTATGGGCTTGTCATTATCAAAGAAAACCATTGAATATTACGGCGGTAGTTTAACGATTGACTCCGATGGTATTACAGGCACCACAATAGTGCTTTTATGGCCCATTACAACAAAAATATAGCAACTCAATACTGGCATTAAATAAGATAAACGGATAACTGAATAAATGACTGAACAACAAAAAGAAGTAACGCTGTTATTAATTGAAGATGACGATGTCGATGCTATGTCTATAACGCGTGCCTTTGACAAATTGTGCCTAGGTAACACCATTATTAGAGCAACTGATGGCTTACACGGTTTAGAGTTACTGCGCAGCGGTGCTGTACCCTCTCCTTATATTATATTGCTTGATTTACAGATGCCGCGTTTAAATGGCTTAGAGTTTTTAGAAGAAATCCGTCAAGACCCACGATTAGACAAGAGTATTGTTTTTGTTTTAACCACATCAAAATCAGATAAAGATATTACCGCCAGCTACCAACAAAATATCGCGGGTTACTTTATTAAAGATCAAGTAGGTGACGGTTTCTTAGACATTGTAAAGGTGCTCAAAGGCTATTGGAAAATAGTTCTTTTCCCAGGAAGTTAAAAAAATTAGTAGTATTTTTACCGTGATGATCACGAAAAGGATAAAATTTGAATATTTTGATTGTTGACGACGACGTTGTCGATCGCGAACACCTTGTAAGAACATTAAATAAAGCTAATAGCTACTGTCATATTGTTGAAACTGAGTCAGTAGATGAAGGCTTAGCAGCCTTCAAAGCTGAAAAATTTGATGTGGTGTTATTAGATTACCGCATGCCCAAACGTGACGGTATTGAATTATTACTAGAGTTACGCAGCGCTTTAGTAAATCAATCTGTTGCCATTATTATGTTGAGTAATTCTGAAGAGTCAGATTTAGCGTTAGAATGCATAAAAAATGGTGCTCAAGATTTTTTACTTAAATCAGAGGTCACTTCATCAAGGTTACAACGTGCAATACTACAATCTCAAACACGCTTTGAATTAGAGAAAAAACTTTATAAAAGTTACCAAGAAGCAAGAGAGCTAGCAGAACATGACTCATTAACTGGTTTAGCTAATCGTTACGCATTTGAAGAGGCATTACGTTTAAACATTACACAACAACCTCGTGATGACGCTAAATTAGCCTTAATATTATTCGACCTTGATAAGTTCAAGTTCATTAACGATAGCCATGGTCATGATATTGGCGATCTATTGTTAAAACAAGTATCCAATAGAGTCTACAAGTGCCTGCGTGAAAATGAATTATTTGCGCGTGTAGGTGGAGACGAATTTGCTATTATATTAAGCCACTTAAAATCTGTAGACAATGCAACTAGAGTAACCCAACGAATATTAAATTGTTTTGATGAGGCATTTAATATCTTAGGTATAGAAATAAAAATGGGCGCAAGTATTGGTATTGCCATATTCCCTGACAATAGTATCAGCGCTACTGAATTACTTAAATATGCCGACATTGCCATGTATCGCGCAAAAAAATTGGGTCGAAATCAAATATGCTATTTTGAAAAAAAAATGCAAGAGCAATTTTTACAACAATACCAAATTGAAGCTAATTTAGTTGGTGCTTTAGAGCGCGATGAATTTATATTACATTACCAACCTATAGTTGACACAGTCACATTACAAGTTATCGGCTTTGAAGCATTAATACGCTGGAACTTTCAAAACACCTTGCACTTTCCAGATAGTTTTATACCTATCGCTGAGTCTTCTCGTGCCATTATTGATATTGGTCGCTGGGTGATAGCCCAAGCCATATATCAAATATCAACATGGAATTTACAAAGCGACAAAGCATTATCCATTGCCATTAATTTATCAAGCGTACAATTGGCTGATAGAACATTGATCAGTTTCATCAAAAGCCTAATAGAAAAATATCAGGTACCACCAGCATTGATAGAATTTGAACTCACTGAAACGGCTTTACTTGACAACAGTAGTCAAGCGATTGCGGTTATCGAATCAATTAGCCAGTTAGGCTGCCATATTGCATTAGATGATTTTGGCACTGGGTTTTCGTCAGTATCACATTTACAAAATTTCCCCATTAATACCGTTAAAATTGACAAGTCGTTAATGCTTGCCTCCCATGAGCCAAAAACACGAGCCTTAGTAGATGGCCTTACCGCTATGCTGCATTCTTTAGGGTTAAATATTGTCGCAGAGGGTATTGAAGATGAAAATAATTTACGTTTATGCCAACAACTTAATATTCAGCGCATACAAGGCTACTTTTTTTCTAAACCGTTAAGTACTGCATGCATTGAGAAGAAATATCTCTAATGCATTTCACTGCCCTACTCACGGTACCGTTTTATTTAAGCGCTCTGGTTTTGATATTTAGTTTGCAATTACGTGGCCAAAAACTTAATCTGATTTTAAGATATAGCTAGGTTAAGTCACTGATTTTATTTTGCAATAAGTCTGCTCAATCAGCGTTCTTATTGATACTTTACCTAAATAGTTTTAAAAGGAAATTATGATAAATCGTCTTTTAAATACCTCAAGCATTGTTATTACGCTTTTAGTACTTTGTACGCAAGCAAGCGCCGAGTCTTTTCTAGTGCAAGATCAACATGGCTTGCCACTTAAAAATGCAGTATTGGAGTTCTCTGTAACCAATCCTGCTGCTGAGGCTGTGTCACCACCAAATACTTTGATTATGGATCAGGTTGATAAACTTTTTAAACCCGAGGTGTTAGTTATCCATCAAGGTGACTATGTTAATTTCCCCAATAGTGACAACATCAGGCATCATGTTTACTCGTTTTCATCGGTAAAACCTTTTGAATTAAAACTTTACTCAGGAAAATCTAAAGCACCATTACAGTTTGATGTTGCCGGCGTGGCTGTATTAGGCTGCAACATACACGACTCCATGATTGGTTATATTTATATTGCTAGCTCAACGCAGGTATTAATGACTAACGAGCAAGGCATAGCAAGATTAGCAGATACGGTTGCATACGATAGCGTTAATGTTTGGCATGCAAGTTCAGTGACTCGCTTAACAAATATGAGTTATGAAGATTTGTCTAAAAGCAAAAATAATAATGGCGCATTGGTGATTAATTTAGTTGTTGAAGCGCCTGAGCCACGCAATACCTTTCAAAGTATCTTCAAAAAAAATGGCCAGTAAACTTACTCTACGTAAACAAATCACTTTTCTAGGTGTGTCACTGGTTGTTTTAACGGTGGCCAGTTTATTAGCCGTGTCTTTATGGAAAACCATATCGTCACATAACCTACAAATAAATCAACGTATTACCAGTGCTGAAAACGTATTAATAGAGTATTTACAAGCCAAAGAAGAATTACTGCTGACGGCGTCAAAAGTGCTGACGGCAGACTTCGGTTTTAAGCAAGCGGTTGCCTCACGTGATCAGGCCACTATTGCTAGCGTATTACAAAACCATGGTTCTCGAATTAATGCGAGTTTAATGGTGCTAAGTGATTTAAATGGTGAAATTATTTCTTCAAGTAATAACCAACTTACCTTTGACTCGACCTTAAGCCAAAGCTTAATGGCCATAAAACAAAACTTGAATAAAACTCAGTTAATGCTGCTTGGTGGTAATTTATACCAACTCATTGTTTTGCCTGTTGAAGCACCCAGAACCATTGCCTACTCTGTCATAGGTTTCCAAATAGATCAGGCCTTCGTTAATGAGTTAAAAAGGCTAATGACGGTTGAAGTTAGCTTTATTTATAACGATGCACTGATTATATCGACTTTGCAAAATATCGATGCCAGCCATAAAGAACATTTTAAGAAAACCAATAACTCGTGGTTACTCTTTGAAAGAAAGCTTTATGAGAACAAGCTGATAACATTTACTGATTCGCAAAATCATGAATACATTGCACAATTGTCTGTAGATTTATCTCCAAGCTATATAGACCTTGATAAATTAGTCGCTATTACACTGTTAATTTCGCTTTTGATCATTGGCATTACCGCCATTGTTTGTAGTTTTATTGCCAGAAGCCTCACTAAACCTCTGCAGCAACTTACGCAATTAAGCCATGACTTTGCTCGCGGTAAATATGAGCATAACAGTATGATGTCAGACGGTGGTGTAGAAGTGCTCCGGCTTTACACCAGCTTTATTCAAATGGGTAAAAAAATTGAACAACGTGAAATTAAAATTAATTATCAGGCAAAACATGACGCGTTAACCAATGTTTATAATCGCACTACTTTTCTTGAACTGCTGGCAGAAAAAATCGCCTTACATGATCATAACACTGACGGTTCATTATTGCTGATGGCAATAAACGTACGCAATTTTAAACGCATAAACGATAGTTTAGGCTCAAGCACTGGTGATCTTACCCTTAGGTCTGTTGTCGAAAGGATTAAAGCCATTTATCCAGAACAAACATTAATGGTAGGACGATTTTCAGGCACTGAATTTTGGGTGGTTATTAACCTAAAAAACAATGAAAGTTATGAGGATATTATTGAACATTTTTTACCGCATTTAAGAGCACCGTTAAAAGTTAATAAACTCTGGTTGAATTTAAATTATTGTCTTGGCACTTGTCTTTTCCCCGAGCAAAGTAGCGATGTAAAAGCAGTAGTGCGAAGAACGACTATTGCTTTGGAAGCTGCAAAAACAGAAAATGCAACGCTAAGAGCTTACCAAAGTGGTGAAGATGAAGCCTATTTAGAAAGGTTAAATTTACTTGAAGAACTCAGAGAAACATTAACACGTGATGATGGCGAGTTGTTCATGCTTTATCAACCCAAGCTCAATTTAGAAAATGGAAAAATAGAAAAAGTAGAGTCATTAATTCGTTGGATAAAACCGAATGGACAATTTGTCTCTCCTGAGTTATTTATTGATTTAGCTGAGCAATCGGGGCTTATTATTAAATTAACCCACTGGGTCATAGATACGGTATTTAAGCAGCAACAAGAGTGGCAAGCTAAAAACCTTAAGCTTAAGGTTGCCATCAATATATCAGCGCAGGACATGATCCATACTGATTTTATTGACTTTGTTTTTGAAAAAATTTCACAATACCATGTCGATCCTAAACTTGTTACCTTAGAAATAACTGAACGAGATATTATGACTAATGAAGATTTAGTGATTAGTCGACTCACACAGTTAAAGCAGACCGGTATACAAATCTCTGTTGATGACTACGGTATTGGTGAATCATCTTTAGGTAAATTAAAGCAATTACCCATTGATGAGTTAAAAATAGATAAAGCCTTTATACTTGAATTAGACACATCAGAAAAAGACCAATACATTGTTCAATCTACCATAGAGTTGAGCCACCAATTAGGTTTTAGTGTGGTTGCTGAAGGTGTAGAAAATAAAGCGTCTCTAGATATGCTCAAAGCGATGAAATGTAACCATGCACAAGGTTACTTTATTTCACGTCCCATTAAATCAGCTGAATTACTAATATGGTTAAATGCCTATGAATAAAATATCACCCTTACTTTATGGCTGTTTTCTTGCGCTTTGCTCTGCCAACTGCTCAGCTGAAGGTAAAATATTAGCCACGCCAGGGGTTTCTCAAATTGAAGGCTCTGGCGGCGGTGGCATTGTACCTTGGGCGCAGTTAGCCGGCTATGCGACTGAAGAAAGTATCTCGGTCAGTGCGGCATGTAGTCGAGTTACTGTTAAAGACTTTTCTTTAGATAGCTGTGCTGTACAGGCAAATTTATATGACAAAATAGAACTGTCGTATGCTAAACAAAACTTTGAAGTAACCCCGCTTAAACTGAATTTAAAGCAAAACATTATTGGAGCAAAAATTAATTTATTTGGCGATTTAGTCTATTCGACTATGCCGCAAGTGAGTTTAGGCATTCAATCAAAAAAATTAAAAACCAGTGATGTCGCATTTTCATTAGGTGCAAAAAAAGATACTGGCACTGATGTTTACATAGCTGCAAGTAAACTGCACCTCGGCTTTATTAACGGTTACAACTGGTTATGGAACGTTACCGCCAGACATACTAAAAGCAATCAACTAGGCTTGCTGGGTTTTGGTGGTGCTCATGAAAAGAAAAAAATTCAATTAGAAGTTTCAAGCGCTATTTTACTTAACCGACACTTAGCCCTTGGTGTCGAATTTAGGCAAAAACCTGATAACTTAAATTTGGGTGAAGACCACTGGAAAGATATTTTCATTGCCTGGTTTCCCAATAAACATCTTAGCGTGACATTGGCCTATGTTGACTTAGGTAGTATTGCCGCCATTGACAAACAAACCGGTTGGTATTTATCAACTATGTGGTATTTATAATGAAAAATGGAATAGTGAATATGACAAAATCAATAATATTACTGCTATTAATGAGTTGTTTAGCTTGCTCTTCGCCTAGCGGGAATATTGATAGCCATAGTGATAGCCACATTGATAGTAATAATCATGCACAGACCGAGCCCAGCCTTTATCAAGAAATGGGTGAAAAACCAGCACTTGATAACATCATTGATAATTTAATTAATATTATTGGTCAAGATGATGTGGTGTTTGCTCATTTTGCTCAAAGTAATGTCACCCGTTTTAAAGACCAACTCACGGTGTTTTTGTGCCATTTAGCTGACGGTCCTTGTCAATACAAAGGTGACAGTATGAAAGATATTCATCAAGGCATGTATATCAATAAAAACGAATTTAATCATTTTGTTGAGCTTTTTATTGAGGCTATGGATGCTGCAGATATTAGCTACCCAATCCAAAACAAATTATTAGCGCGACTTGCGCCACTCAGAAAAACCATCATTAAAATATAACGATTTGCTGTCAGTACACTGTCAGTAAACTTGGGGCTAAAGCTGCTAGCATACAAGCTAATTAAAAAACAGTGTCGGTTACATGCTCAAGTTTAGCGGTTTAAACCAGTAACTTTAGTGCTTGTTAAAACTTTATATGCTCAGTTAAACCAGCGGCTAAATTACTTATCGTTTTTGTCACTGTCATTGTTAGTAGATGAAAGTGGAAAAGGGCTTGTCGCCGTACCCGCATATAAACTTACGTGTGGAAAAGGTATTTCAATTCCTTGCTGATCAAACGCGTTTTTAATCTCTATATACATGCTATTTCTCAAGGTTAGAAAATTCTCTCGTATCGCCCACACTGAAAACTGAATATCAATAGAAGAGCTACCAAAGCCAGTTATGATAAAAACTGGCGCCGGCTCTTCTAAACAAATTAAATTTTTCGCCGCAATATCCATCAATATATTACGTACTTTTTCAATGTCTTCTTTATAGGCAATACCAATGATTAAATCAGCGCGCCTAATCGGATATTTGGTCAGTGTGGTGACCGCGCTTTTTATCATACTCTCATTGGGAATACGGACAAACAAGTTGTCAAAGGTACGTAGTTTAACTGAGAGTAAATCAATCGATATAACTTCGCCAGTAATGTCATTGACACGGATAACATCAGTAATAGAAAAGGGCCGTTCAATCATCAAAAATAAGCCACTAATTAAGTTTGATGCTGACGTTTGAGAAGCAAACCCTAAGGCAACAGTAAAAATACCCGCAGCGCCGAGTAAAATACTGAGATCAATACCGATATTATCTAAGGCTGAAATAGTAACTAAAATTAGAATACCGTAAAAAATAGTTCTTTTAAGGAATAACTGCCCATGAGCCGTCATTTTATGCTGACATACTTTGACGATAGCACTGCTGATTAAGCGCGCGATGATAAAACCAATAATAAACAATAAAGTAGCCTGAATAAAAGCAAATAAATGCGAGGCTTTTAGAAGGTCGATAAACGCTATGATGTCTTTCACAAAATCTCTCTTTTTAAGCAAACAAGCTACTAATACTGCGTATGAGTATACTTTGTTCGGTTGCGATTCTTGGGCCACTAATTAACACCGGCGATAAGGCTTCAACTGGCGCTTGCTTATCAAGATGCAGTTCAACATTAGCACTATCACCATCTCGATGCACCGAAATGCCCGTGGTCCAAAGTTGATGTTCTTCATCAGCGTATAAATGCAACAAGGTCACCGGGACATTAATGCGCTCTATGGTTAACGCCTTGCTATGGTTATTAATCACCGTAATTGGGGTTATTGCGCGATGTGGCCGTTTGTCTATATTATTAAGCTGAATACGGGCCTCAGTATATTTTGCGTAACATATTTGCCCTTCTCTTGTTGATGGACCAAACCAAGAGTCAGACGGTCGCCAAAAAGGTAAATCAAGTAAGCATTCACCTTTAGGTAATAATTGAGCCGAGAACCAAATAGGCGTGCTAACGTATAACCGTGATTTCTCACCCGCAAGTAAAGTTAAGGGTGTATCTGGGCGCGCCACTACGGCTCGGTCTGCTAGTAAAGGTAATACCCGTACGTTTTGAGACGTGCTTTGTTGCAAATATCGGCCGAATTTTGCTTCACCAATCGCGTAATTTTCATCGCCATTGCCAACAACCATTAGCTCGTTGTTATCAGTATCTGTTTCTAGATTCCAACTGTTCCATTCATTGTCTAAGCGTTTAAGAATGATGGCTCTCTCACCCAGTCGCCAGCAGCGTTGTTGTTGAAGGTCAAAAGTAAACTCGCCCCACCATGGATTATTCAGCATTTTAATTTTCTCTGTTTTATTTGCCTGTTATCTAATTTCAAAGTAGCTAATTTTAAAGTACCTAACAGCTTGTGAAACTGTATAAATTTAGCTTACTTTTCAATTAATAATTTCTTTCCATATTGATAGATTATGCTATCTTAAGTCACTTGTGTATAGACAAAATTCCGCATATATATTGGCGTTTACTGCGGTTAATTATCAACCACTTCAAGGAGGGTATCATGACAACATTACACATTGTTTTGTCTGATTTGGAAATCACTCATACCATTTTTTCTAAGATAAGCCTACTGCAAAATAAATTTTCAGCGAATGTTGTTTGGTATTTACATCATCATCAGCGCTTTTTTGATCGCCGTTATTTTTCAAATGAACTCGCCGCAATGTCAGGTAACTTACAGGCAAATCATCAAAACAAAATTGACCAAATTGAATTAAAAATTAAGCAGCACTGCCCAAAGAGCAAGGTGCATATCTGTAAAGAAAAATACTGGTCAAAGCAAGTAAATAACGAGGCTAATACACTAGATCCTGTCGTTATTATTCGCTCAAAATCTGGCCTTACCTCGGCTGACAATCAATATATTAGTAACAATCAAAATACAGTATTTATATTAAACCAAGAAAAATGGTTATCTGATGGTAAAGCCATCGGGGCAATTGACCCATTTCATGAAGATGACAGCGACAACAAGTCTGATCGTAAAGTTTATCTCTTTATGCGCCAGTGGTGCACACCCGCAGAGCAAACAGAGGCCTTTTTATTACACGTTATTCACATTCCACCTTTGGCGATTGAATACGAAAAAAAAATTGAGGCCTTGCACAAAGAGCAAATATATCGTTTCGCTGAACAAGTAAAATGCGCAAAAAAATTGTTAACCTTTGTTCGTGGTACACCAGAGCATGCTTTGCTCACTTACGTTGACGATAATAAAATAGACGTAATCGTACTCGGCTGTAGAAAGCACAGCTTATTTGACAAGTGGCTCAATGGCTCAACAATTTCAGCACTTATTAGCCATCAAAATAGTGGCTTGCTAAGTAACTGTAAGAACCTTTATCACCAAGAAAAGCGACACTAACTGATGGCTCTTGTATATTTGGATTGGCTAAGGTTTGCAGGTAAGCCTGCTGATTAAGCACGGAATCTTCAAT
>NZ_JACGVE010000043.1:0-863 GCF_014077065.1 Colwellia sp. MB3u-4
TGGTGAATAATATCTATTAGATCACAGACGAAAACGGAGTTCAAGCTTAAAAAACAACCAATTCATCAAATGTAAAAAAAACGCAAAAACGTCTTTTTTGGAGAAATTCTACAGCCTCAACGCCCCATTAAGAGGCTTTTAATTGTTGGTTATAATGTGAAGCGAAGCGGAACCTAACCAACTGTTAAAAGTCCTGCTTGAATGGCTTGTTAGTTGCCTTTTACACCGTAACTTGGTTTTTATCTTTAGTAAAGATGAGGAGAAAAACACCTAACATTATTGCGATGTCAGCTACATTAAAGATTCCAGTTCGAACCGAGCCGATACCAATATTTAGAAAATCAATAACGGCACCGTTATTAACAACACGATCATAAAAGTTACTGATACCACCAGAAAACACCAAAGATAATGCAATTAAAGACATAAGATGCTGCTTTGAATTTGAGACTAAATATATAAATAATGCAGACAAAAACATACCAACTAAAACGACAAAAAACCAAAATCTAGCTTGTTCTGACAAGTTATTACCCAAACCTAGAAAAGCACCAATATTTTCCGTATACCCAACCCTGAGAATATCATTAAAGTAGCTAGTCATTTGAAATTTAGGAAGGTGCTCTGCTGCCAATAGTTTAGTAGCTTGATCACAACCTACACATGACAGAGTAACTAAAAAAATAACTAATAATCTTTTCCAAACATCCATATTTACTCTAAACCTTTTCTGGCAACTAACGAGCCTGTAGAATTACTCGTTTTTATTATAATTATTTAATCAAAATACTCTAACTGGATTATTTTCTTTTAACAATCAAAAACGTTTACGTTTTTGGCGATTTTAATTTTTGCATTGTTAA
>NZ_JACGVE010000044.1:0-55383 GCF_014077065.1 Colwellia sp. MB3u-4
CGGTGCTTATTCGAAAAAGTGATCAAAACGTTTTCACACAGGCTGAGCCATAAGCGGTCATTGAGTTATTGTGAAACCATGATCATATTCAGGTTGATTTTAACCAAAATACTCAACTTGTTTATAGGGCTTGTTTAAGCTCAAAGCGGTCATAACAAAGGAATTAAAATTCCCTTTATAAATGACCACTTATACAATTAAAGTGGACATTTAACGTGATGAATATAAAAACTTGTTACGAGAATTAGCTCACAGCATCTTTTATAAAATCGATGAAATAATACTTTCCTGTTTTGTTATCGTATTTTTTCGAGACTCTATTCCACCAAGGCATGCCTGCATGAGGAACGCGTTCACACTTTATACCACCTTCTTTTAACTCAGAAATTAATCCAGATTTTTTAGCATGGTTCCAAGCCAAGGTACTTGAAAATACAACAATATGAGGCTTCACTATAGCAATGACTTCATTCACTACAGATGAACTTCTTTTTGAATCTAAATCAGAAACTTTTATAGATTTTCCTGTTTTTTCCGCTGGGCGTTGAAAGTAATTTAGATAACACAGTTTTTGAAAAGGTTGTTCGATATCAAACTCTTCCACTTTAGATTCTATTAATGCTTTAGAAAGATTCTTATAAATAAGTTTAGATTTTTGTTTCCAACCATTATTTATCCCATTTCGTATAATATTTGCTGTTTTCATCCAACCTAAATCTTCAAAAGCACTTACATCAATTCCTGCATACCATTCTTGAGGGTTGTGGTGGTAGTGACTACCTTCATCTAAATAGTGACTCTCTCCCAAAATGAGTAACTTATGTTTTGCGTCGTTAAACCCATCACCTATCCAGGGAATAAGGTTAGGATATTTTTGGTAATGATCTATTGAAGATAGTTCTTTTGTAAATGTTGTCATTTCAATTCCTTTCTACTACTGAGTACATTTAATAGTTATTTTATATATTTATATTGTTCTAGTGATTGCTGTAAAACATTTATAACCTTATTTTTAAGATTTTCAGGTTCCAGACATATTACGTCGGCACCATATCGTAACATCCACGCGACTAAGTCATAGCTCGGGATACAACTAAATTGTACATGTGTCCATTGAGTTGAAGTCTGTAAAAGTTGTTGGTCATCTGCTAATTGATTGTTGGTAAGTGTATCTAGTGCAAAGCCCTTTACTTTTAGTTCAACGACTTCTATTTTGTTACCTGCTTTTAATAACCAACCAGATGGGTTTTTGGCGAAGTATTCTTGCAGAGTAAAAGAAAGTGGAGCATCCATTTTTGTATGGTTTTTTTCAGCAGCTTTAATGCGATGAAATAAAAATAACATTGGTTTCTCAGGGCTATCTTTTTTAGTTGCCACCAGATAATGGCTTTGCCCTCGAATAATTATTCCTAAAGGGTTTAGGCAATAATTTACCGCAGTATTTTTATCTTTTGCTTGATAATCAATTTGTATTTGGTTTTCATATAGCACGCATTCGTAAATAATTTCACGATCACTTTCAGATATAAATCTACTATTATTTATTAATGGATAGCCCTCTGAAATTACCTGTAATTTTTCCTGCCATTTGCTAAATGCATTGTCTGAGTTGAGTGTGCATTTAGCGTCAGCTATTCGTGCTTCTGCTCGAAGGGTATATTCACTAGGCATTGCTTTGAGTAGCAGCTTTTCTGATAAAATCAACATCAGCGCTTCAGTTGGTTGAATGCCTTTAAATTTGCTCGCGTTATTTTGAATACAGCCCCAACCGCAACCTTCTGCTGTGTCTTCTGTATAAAGCCCGCCTATATCGGTCAGTTTCACTAAGTCTCTTTCAACAGTGCGTTTACTCACATTAAACCCTTCATCTGTAAGGTGTTGATGTAAGGCAATGGTCGTTATGGGTTTGCCTGGTGATAAAGGGATTTTTCTTAACATCTCTAAATGACGTAATGTAGTACTTTTAGACATAACAAGGTGCTACCTAGGAGATAAATTTATTGATTTTTCAGTGGCTATAAACTTTATAGTGACTGTCTTTTTTCCAGATTATTTTACAATCAGTAAAATCAAAATAACTTTTTAATTGCTCTTTATATGCGTTAGCAAATAATGAGCTATCCATATAAATGGTTATTGTGTTTGCTAACGTAGAATACACGACCCTTCCTCGTGGAAGTTCTTGGTATTCGCTAGCGATAAGTTCTTTAAAATGGGGTAAGTAAATGTGTTTTTTTTCCCATTCTGTTATATGTTGAAAGGGACTATCAACCATGCCTATATCATCAGGGGCTAAGGTTTCAATCGCTATTTTTTTAGCAATTAAGTTGTTTTTATAAAACCAAAATATACCGACGTTAATAGTGAACTCCTTTTTATAATATTAATAAAAAATCATTTAATTTAATAGCTTAGATAATATATGTTTTACCGTAACACATAATAATGACTCTCGCGACAACTGGTGTCGCTTAAAAAATATTTTATTGCGACACTCCTTGTCGCACAGCGAGTTAAGATGTTTTCATGGTAGGTAATTAGTTAAAAATTATGTTTAACGAAAGTGATATGAGTATTGAATACAGTAGAATACGGCAATTATTAGAGCAGTTTACTCTTTATGGGGAAGCTGAGTTCACTATTGTCTTTGGCGCTATAGCGGAAGATGCTGACTATAGCACTTGGTCAACGCCTGATGATGATTTTAGTAAGTATAAAGAGTCTGGTTTTTTTAATCTCATGCAGCATTTATTAAGTGCATTCATTGAATATAAAAGTCAGATCATATTACTTGAAAACTGCCACGGCATAATTAAAATTAAGCAACGCGTTATTGCTATTGAATGGGTGAATAAAAAAGTTGCCGACGATGCTATTGCTTCAATTCATGAGAGAGATAATGTTGATTACTAATAAAAAAATAAAAATCACAGAGTTAAGTGATGTGCTTACTGAGCATCGAGAATATCACCAAATGAAATTAGGTTGCTACCTAACAGCATTAAATTGTGATCAAAATAAAGTACAAAGCAAGAGCGTAAGAGAAGGAAATGTAATTGCGTTTCCTGAAAGCTCCCATGATTATGTCATTCGTATTTCAGGAGAAGCATATAATTGTTTTGAGAATCATCCTATAAGCATATACGTGACGTTCAACCAAGACAGGCAGGCTTGGGTGAAATACGCTAGTACAATACAAAACTTAATAGATTGTCAAAAAGCTGTTTTGGTTAGTTCCGATGTTTATAACGTACTAGATGCTGAAATTAACTTTTATAATCCAACTATTATTTGTTCAACGGGTTAACTCCTATTCTAGTTAGGATAGTACCGAATGGGTGAAATTGTTAATACCATCTTTGAGATCAATAGCAGACAAGAGAAGAAGCGATTTACTCACTTACGCACTGTGCGTTTAATGACGAATGACCGCAATGGTGGCTTTATTGCCAGTCGATAGGGCACTGGTTAAGAAATGAAATCAGCGCCTCCTGCAAGCTCAAAGCGGTCTAAAATCACAAGTAATAATCACCTCAATTAATGGTAACTAAGATACGTTAGCGGACATAAACCTTGGTTTATCTAACGACAAGTGATCCGACAAAGCCGCCACTCATGCTTAGTGACGTTAAGCCAACAAAGAACTTATAGCTGGCATCTTTCTAGTCTAGAAATGATTTAAAATTAACTGTTGTTGTTAATATAGGGCATGTGGAAAATTATATTTACGCTGAATTTTGAGCTACCCTTTCCATAAATTCCAAATGTTGTTTAATATACTTAGGTGAATTTAGCATGTCTTTTTGCTCTTGCTCTGAAAGAGATTCCCATTGAGTTTTTTTTAAACCAGTCGTATCACATATCATTTGAACATGAGCATCATATTTAGCCTGCTTTTCAAGCTCCTCTCCAGACAAACCCCTCACGATTTTAAGGTCATAATCATACGCTAATGACTCGGCAATTTTCTGCTTGTCTTTGGTGCCATGTGACTTAAACATATTTTCATATTCAACCATATTTCTAAAACCTAAGGTACGAGCCATTTCATGGCAATCGTCAAGACCATTAGCAATAGCTACAGGATTATAAGCCTCGTTAAACTCATTTGCTTGACGGTTAATAACTCCCCACAAAATAACGGCAGCAACAACAGCAACACCTATAAGTATTTCAATCATAATTTAAAATCCCAGTCTTTTTAGAGCTTCATTTTGCTCTATGTTAAATACGAGATATTCTTCGAATATCAACTCTATCAATAAAGCATCAATTTGGTTAAATTGAAACAACTTACCATTGACCATTATTTGCTCAACAATATTCCCAAGCATTGTTGCATACTTGAGTTTGTCAGCTAATCCTATGGTTATCGGTTGAAGTTGCAAAGCAATGGCAAACCCTACAGCAGTTAAATCATGAGGAGTTGCTCGCCAGTCACCTTGAAATACATTCTCTTTGGTATTCCACGCTTGTTGAATTAATTCAATAGGTTGCAAGTTGTCTGCACCAGTAAAATAATACGTTTTAAATAAATTTGATAAAATTACAGCTTGATTAGACTTTCGCCAGTGATTAATAAGAGGTTTAAATATTGTTCGACAAAATAAATTTAACGATGTGAAGTTTTTATTTACCAATAAAAATTTGCTTTCAAAACGATCTTGATCAATGAATTTATTCGTAATATTAAATTTCTTAGATTGGAATCGCTCTTTAAAATCTCGGTCTCCTCCAACAGCAATATTCCAACCTACATTTTTATAGGGCCTTAGAGTTTCTTCCAAAAGTTCAGCACTTTTACGGTCAGAGAACTCTTTATAAATGATAAACTCTATGTCGTCAGGTTGATCGTCAAAAGCTTTTTGTAGTTTGTAGTTTTTAGTTTTTAGTTTTTATGAGATTGAAGAGTTAAAGCTGACCAATGCTCGGCTTGTCTTCTAATGGGGTTATTGGTTATCCCAATATAGCCAGTATCTATATTGCCATGATCTTTTTTATATCTAATGTGGTAAACGCATATTTTCATAATAAGATAAACTTCTTTGTTGGATCATAACAGGGCTTACAAAATTAAATTTTTGAGCTAAATATTTTGGGATAAACAGCACATCAGCCTTATAACGTTAAGAGGTAAATTATAGTTGGGTAAAATGTGTAACGGAGCGGAACCTGCCAACTGTAATTTTTATCTCTTGAACGGCTTATATTCTAATTACCAACGTTCAAAGAGAACTTCTTGTTCATCTAGATCATATTGATGAAGTGTAAATGTTTCAGGAAACGGAGCTTTAATTGAAGTGTGCTCTACATATTTAACTTTACCTGTGACTGCACCTTGGTTATTAACTATTTCATAGCTATAACGTTCTTTTTGACCAAGGCTACCTGCATCAAGTTTACTTATAAATTTAAGCTCTTCGCCCTCATTAAGTTTTAATCTTTCTTTCCAATTCATAGCTTTATCCAATTCCATTTAATACTACTAGGCGTAGTAGCTTAGCTGATTTGGCTCCTGATTTATAGATAGTGTTATCTTAAAATGTATTTACTAGTGACAGCTTTAGGCTCCAAATTGACGTTATCAATTCAATAGTTAAGGTCAGCTTTTGGCTATAGTTGTCATAAGGCTCAACTAATATCCTATGACCGCTTTGGTGGCATTTTTGCCAGTCAGATTATTCGATTAATTGGTAATACTTATAGTCAAATTAATGCGTTTTTATATCTGTGGAGAACGTCCGCTATCGTATCAAAGTGAACATAAAACAGGGTGATTTTAATCTATTATTTAGGTCAGCAGTGTGGCATTTAGCGACATTTCAGTGATATTATCTAAAGAATGATTTTGTAAGTAAAAACGCTACACATGTGCTTCAAATAAAGCATAAACCCTAGGCTTAATTTACTTAATCCTTTGATTTTATTTGCAAGTCATTAACAGGGCGTCATGTGCTAAACGTGTATAAGCCGTAAGCCTGAACATTTAATTTTTTATGTTTAGGTCAATGATAAAATTAGAACTAAACAGGTTGTGTCATGCTCAAATATTTCAGAATTATCAGTGTTGTTGAGGGTTTGTCATTCTTAGCTATTTTATGCGTTACGCTTGGTGTAATAAGCAGAGAGTTCGTTTCTTATCTTGGCATGTTTCATGGTGTTTTATTCATGCTTTACATTGCGCTATCATTTGTTGTAGCCAAGAAAGAAGGTTGGTCTTTTCTATCTTGGATAGCATTGTTTTTAGCTTCTATTGTTCCGTTTGCTTTTATTATTGTCGAACTGTTCTTGCGAAAAGAATCCACGAAACAAGCATTGTCCGTAGCATAATTTAGTCAGTGCGTGTCATATCTCATGCCAAGAATGCACATAACAACTTCAAACGGAACAAACACAGTTGGCTAGGTTCCGCTTCGCTACACATTTTAGCCAACTGTTTTTGTCCGCTTAAGTGGGCGTTGGTTTTTTATTCATAGGTGAGTTCCCGTGGAAGTTTATTTGTTATATCCAATGTTTTTAATGGTGGTTTTAACTTTTGTTGTTGGTTTTCTAACGGTAAAAGCTCGATTTTCAAGTGTGAAAAATGGTGATGTAAGTGCGAAATATTATCGGTTAATGGGTGGGCAAAACGTTCCTGAGATAATTACAAAAACGACTCGAAATTTTAATAATCAATTTGAAATACCGACTTTGTTTTATGTCGTATGTACTTTGTATATTAGCTTTGGTATCGAAAGTTTTCTTGCTTTAGTTTTTGCTTGGTTATTTACTATTTTGCGCATCGTACATTCATATATCCATATAACTTACAATCATGTAATGCATCGCATGCTCACATTTTTTGCGGCATTTATTTGCGTTATGGTTCTTTGGGTAAACTTGTTGCTCCAAAAAATATAAGCCATTCAAGCAGGACAAATAACAGTTGGTTATTTGCTCTTTCGTCGCCTATTTTAGCCAACAATTATTTGCCTCTTAATGAGGCGTAGGCATACAAGGTCAGCATGCATAGAACTATTACATTATCAGAGTACGTTAAAAAGCGTAATGGCGTAGCTCTTGGCTCATCTGGATCAATGACTAATATGCTCAAGCGTTCGTTAGGTGCGAGTTCGTTCTATTTATTTTGGCAATATTGGAATCCAATATGGGGTTATTATCTTTCTCGCAAGATAATGAAGCCACTGAGCGATCTGCTTCCTATATGGTTAGCAATTATTATGACTTTCGCTGTTAGTGGTGCATTACATGATTTAGCGATAACTTTGGTAAAATGGGAGTTAACGGTTTTTTTTACACCATGGTTTTCCTTAATGAGTTTAATAGTTTTAGCGACAAAGAAACTTGGTATTTCATACAGTGATTATCATTGGCTGGTTCGAGCATTTATAAACATATCACTCATAACAGCATGTTTATTTTCAACTCGTCAGTATGCCTAAAAAGCTAATAAATAAGGATAAAAATCAGTTGACTGCTTTCGTTCCTCGATATTTCGGCCAACAATTTTTAGCCAGTTATTTGGGCGTTATCGATACAAAATTTAATCCAGGTAAGCTAAACGGTGTCGAAGCCTAATGTCGCGAATGTGGCATAAGTGATCGACGAGGTTAAGTCTAGCAAACACAAGATGTAGTGGTCGGTTGGGCTAAGTGGATAGCCCTTGAAAATTGGCATCTATCAAATTTAAGCGCTATTAAGGTTTAGCATCAGCGCTATATATTTAGCAGTTATTCCTGCTCTTGATCTTTTTTAAGTTGTTCTGCCTTTCGGCTATCTACTTTTTTTTGTTGTTCGTCTGAGAGCTCAAATTTACTGGCTGATTGCTTGATCAATAAGATACCGGCGATAACAGAGCCAACAGCAACAACAAGAATTAACATGCTGGTAAAAGTCATATTTATATCCTTTGAAATAAAATTTATGGGTAAGAAACTTGTTTGCTATCTATCTTTTTAGTCTAAAAAAAAGACAGGTAGCGATACAGAATAATAGCATGTAATTTATGAATATGCTTGCAACACGCCAGCAAGATCACTTGTTTTAAACGGGTTTAATAAAGTCAGTTTAACCCGTATTTATAGCCAATATTTACCACAATATTTAGCATAAGTATCTAGCATAAGTATTTAGAATAACTAGCCAGCACTAGATACTATTCACCTGTCATGTGCTGATAGTAAGCTCGGCTTTTGTCCGCTTGCTGACATAAATCGGTCAGGGCGTGTAAACTGCGCGTGCTCATTCGATGCACAACATCAGCATCAAGGATGATTATTTGTTGATGTTTAATTGCCGACAATATCGGCCATTGCTGCCAATCATAACTATCATTACCCGCTTGCTTTTTTGATAAGGGTTGAATAATAACATCAACATTTGTTTGCAGTATTTGCTCAATATTTACTTGTGGATATTGGGCTTTTGCTGCCATAAATGGATTACTAATACTGCAAGCGTCTAAAAACTGTTGCGGCCAACTCCCTTTGGCAATGGTGGTTAAGGGTCTAGACCACACTTCATAAAAACCAGTGAGTGGTTTTTTATCACCATATTGCTTTTTGATATTGGCTAAATCCGCTAAAAACTTAGCCGCAACACCTTCAGCTTGTGCGCTGTGACCTGACAGTTTCCCAAACAAGCGCAGCTCTTTAGCGACATCTTCAAAGCTATTAGGCTGCGAGTAAACCACACGAAAGCCCAGTTGTTTAATACGGGCTAAATCATCACTTGGGTTACCACTTCTCCAAGCGATAACTAAGTCTGGTTGTAATTCAATGACCCGCTCTAACTGAATACGTAAAGCGCTGCCAATTCTGGGTATTTTCTTTGCTGCTTGCGGATAATCAGCGTGATCAGTCGTCGCAATGATTTGGTCACCGGCGCCAATATCAAACAACATCTCAACAATGTGTGGTGATAATGCAATGATGCGTGGTTTAGGCGCATCAATAACCGCGGTATGATCAATACTTTTACTTGTGGCTTGTGTGCTCGTAATATAAGTAAAGCCCAGTAATATAATCCCTAGGTATTGGCTGTATTTCATGACTATTCCATTTGTGTTTTATGACGGCAATATTGGCTACCAATCAATACCTTTTTGTGCTTTTATGCCGTTATCAAACGCATGTTTAAGCGGCTGAACTTCACTGACGGTATCGGCAAGTTCAATGATACTGCGATGACATGCACGGCCAGTGATAATAACATGCTGTTTAGCGGGGCGATTAACGATAGCTTCAATTACTTCATCTAAATCTAAATATTTGAATGACAGCATGTAGGTTAATTCATCAAGTAAAACCACGTCGACACTTTCATCTTTTAGTAAGCGTTTTGCTTCTTCCCATACTCTGACGGCAGCGGCAATGTCTTTTGACTTGTCTTGGGTGTCCCAAGTGAAACCGGTCGCCATGACATGAAACTCAACGCCATTGTTTTCTAATAAATTACGTTCACCACAGGCCCAATCGCCTTTAATAAATTGTAATGCCGCCGCTTTATAGCCATGCCCAACCGCGCGGGCTAGCGTGCCAAAGCCTGATGTTGATTTACCCTTACCATTACCTGTGATAACAATAAGTAAACCGCGCTCTTCTTGCGCGGAATCAATGCGGGCATCAACTTTTTCTTTAAGGCGTTGCATACGAGCTTGATGTTTTTGAGTTTTATCTGTATCTGTTGTCATGTGATTTATCCTGTTTTACGTGTGCGATACATGATCGCTAAAAAGAAAATACTGCCAATGGCTGAAGTAATGATGCCAATGGGGATTTCGACATTACTCAGCAAACTGCGCGCGGCAACATCAACCCAAACTAAAAAGCATCCGCCAACCAAGGCGGAGCCAATAATTAACGGCATGGTGGTAACGCCAACCAGTTGCCTAACAATATGTGGGATCATCAGGCCAACAAAACCAATACCACCGCAATAAGCTACGATGGCGGCGGTCACTGCTGCACATAAAGCTAATAGAATTAAACGCAGTTTGTTGACGTTAACGCCTAGGCTTGCCGCACTTTCATCGCCCAGTAACAGGGCATCTATTTGTCGGTGTAAGGCAAAAATAATCAGTAAAGTAAGTAATACCATGGCACTGATCAAATAAAAGTGGAACATTTCAACGCGCGTTAAACTACCCATTAACCAAAAAATAACGCGGCTGGTGGCAAAAGGGTCACCAAGGTAAAGAATAAAGTGGCTAATAGAGCCAAGCATGAACGACACCGCAATGCCGGTTAATAATAAATGGTTCATATTACGCAGTAAGGTCGCGATACCAAAGACAATGACCACAGAAAATAATGCCCCAAGAAATGCCGCCAATGGCAAGGCTAGCGCTTGTTGGTCACTGAGCACTAAAGTGGCGATGGTAGCACCTAAGCCTGCGCCAGAAATAATGCCAAATAAATAAGGATCGGCCAGTGGGTTACGAGTTACATTTTGCAGTATTGCCCCCGCACAAGCTAACCCCATGCCAGCCACTAAACCCACCAAAACACGTGGAATACGTATTTGCCAAATCACCATGTCGTGCATAGTGGAGGCACATTGATTAACCACACATTGAAATATATCTAGGCTAGTAATGCTTGCTGGCCCAAAGGTTATCGACATAATAATGGAGAATAAGGTAAAAGCAATAAGGGCTGAAAATACCCAAACATTTTTACCCTTGATGCCGCTAAGAATACTCACGAGTGCTGACCTTTACTAGTTGACTCAGTTGAGCTTATTGGCCCCGTTGGTTTAACCGCCGATTGATGAGCTATCATAGTATCAGCCGCGGGATAGAAGTAAACTCTAGGTACGCCACAATGTTGTGCGTCATCTCGATAACAGGGTAAACCAAAAACTTTGGTTAATAGCTCAGGCTTTAGCACTTGATCAACACTATTGTCGCTGACTAAGTTGCCTTTATCTAATAGCAGCAAACGATTACAGTAATGTGCGGCTAAATTGAGATCATGTATGGTCATAATAACGGTAATATTTAACGCTTTCACGAGTTGTAATATTTGATGTTGGTAGAAAATATCTAAGTGATTAGTGGGTTCATCTAATACCAAAATTTTTGCTTTTTGTACTAGGGCTTTAGCAATTAATACCCGTTGTTGTTCGCCGCCAGATAAGGTGTTAAAAAATTTTGCTTGGCTGCTAGCTAAACCCACTTTTTCTAACGCGAGTATAATGTCTTTTTTATCTACATCATTATCACGAGCAAAGAGGCTTTTATAGGGCAGTAAGCCCATTCTAACCACATCATAAACGTTTAAATCAAATATCGGGGGCGAGTTCTGTACCACTAAAGCAAATGTTTGTGCTAATTCATGTGGTTTGTAGTCGCTGATTTTTTTATTTTTTAGCTTAATGCCGCCTTGCCAATTTTTGTATTGGTTTAGTATGCACTTAAGCAGTGAGGTTTTGCCGGCACCATTAGGCCCGATAATGCCAATAATATCGCCGCGGGCAACATCAAATGAAATATTATTAAGAATACTTTGTTTATCAACAGCCCAAGATACTGACTCAACACTGAGTAAGTTTGCCATTAAAGCCAGCCTAGCTTAGTGCTAATAACGTCTGGCATATGTTGGATAATAACTAAGGAGTATATTTTCATTGCGGCCTAGAGGTTAATTCAAAAGCTTATGTTGAATAATAAAACTAACTACAGCGCAGAAAATAGGATACGAATGCCTTAAAGACAGTGTAACTTACGTGTATTCCCGCACGGTGTTAACATGATTAGCTTGGTACAATAGGTGATACTAGGTGTCCTGACTTATAACTTTTATTAAAAGCTATTTACAGTTGCGGGTACAGTCACGGAATTTAACCGTGTTCCCTATCAATTAGCCAAGACAATAACAAAACATCTGGCTAAAGGTATCGATTATTAGGCATGAGATTTTACGGCTTAGTATGCTGCTTTACAATAAAAACCGTCATTTGACGCGCTATAAGCGGCGTAAAAAAAAAGGAGCTAATGCTCCTTTTTTATTTTGTCACTGTATTTTGACAATTTGTTTTAAGCGTTAATTAGACCTAAGGTGATTTTTCTTATGTCATCAGTAAAGCCAATATTACCAAATTTTAACGCGCTTCTCAGGAGCGATATACATAGCGTCACCTGCTTTAACGTCAAAGGCGCTATAAAATTCAGGCATATTTGATAATGCCCCTAGTGCACGGAACTCACCTGGCGAATGTGGGTCTGTTGCTACGCGATTTCTTAATGATTTTTCAACCATTTTTCCACGCCATATTTGTGCAAAGCCCATAAAGAAGCGTTGGTCGCCGGTTAAGCCGTCAATCACTGGGGCTTCTTTGCCATTTAATGAAGCTTTATAAGCTTTATAAGCGATAGTAACTCCGGATAAATCACCAATGTTTTCGCCTAAGGTTAGCTCGCCATTAACCTTTAAGTCATCAAATACCGCATAGTTGCCATACTGTGCCACTAAGTTATCAGCGCGCATGGTAAAGGCCGCTAAATCTTCATCAGTCCACCAGTTACGCATGTTGCCTTCACTGTCGTATTTGCTGCCTTGGTCGTCAAAGCCGTGGCCCATTTCATGACCAATAACGGCGCCAATGCCACCGTAGTTTACCGCATCGTCTGCGGCTAAATTAAAAAATGGTGGCTGTAAAATAGCTGCTGGAAAGACAATTTCGTTTTTAGTTGGGTTGTAATAAGCATTAACAGTTTGAGGTGTCATCGCCCATTCTTGTCGGTCAATTGGACCACCAAGCTTAGCCAGTTCTTTTTGGTGAGCAAGCGTACCAGAGCGTATTGTATTGCCGACTAAATCGTCACTTTTAATGCTTAGTGCGGTGTAATCTTCCCACTTATCTGGGTAGCCTATTTTAGGATCAAAGCTGGCGAGTTTTATACGTGCTGATTTTTTAGTCGCCTCTGACATCCAGTCTAGTTCGTCGATGCTTGCGCCGTAAGCATCACGTAAATTTTCAACCAGTTCTGTCATACGGGTTTTAGCTTCAGGCTTAAAGTGACGGCCAACATAAACTTTACCAATAACTTCACCTAAATTGTCATTAACTACGGCAACACCACGTTTCCACAGTGGGCGCTGTTCTTCACGACCACTTAACTGTTTTGAATAAAAATAAAAATTTTCATTGGTTAACTCGGCGGTAAGTGAGCTGGAAAAATTACTCAGAGTGTGAAAAGTGAGGTAAGTCTGCCAATCAGCTAATGATGTTGCCGCGAATGTTTCACCAAAACCTTTAATAAATGAAGGTTGGTTAATGATGATATCTTTCTGCGTGGCTACACCTTGTGCTGCAAGGTAGGCGGTCCAGTTGAAAGCATCTGTTATTGTGTTTAAATCGGCAACATTAAATTTGTTATAACGCTTAGTACTGTCTCGAGATTCAACTTTGGTCCAATGAAAACCGGCTAACTTAGTTTCAAGCGCCATAATGGTTTGAGCGGCGGCCTTACCGTTTTTTAAACCCGCTAAATCGAATATGCTTTCAATGTGAGCAAGGTAACCTGCGCGTAATGCTGCAAAACGTTCGGCTTCATTAAAGTAGTAGTCTCTGTCCGGTAAACCTAAACCACTTTGCCATATATGTGTGGCATATCGTGTTGAGTCTTTTGCATCAACACTGATATAAAAAGCGAGCGGGCTACCGACACCAATTTTTTGATTTTCACCAAAGAAAGTGGCAAGTTCATTTTTATCTTTCAAGCCATTAATGTCATCAAATATTGTTTGTACTGGCGCTGTGCCTGCAGTGTTACGGCTATCTAGATCCATGAATGAACGGAATAAGTCAGCTACTTTTTGCTCATCACTGCCCATTTTTAGATTTTTAGTCGCGGCTAATTCTTCGATAATCGCTTTTACGTTGTCGTCAGCTTCATCACGTAAGTCATAAAATGAGCCAATGGCGGTTTTGTCACCCGGAATTTCGTGAGTGTTTAACCATGCGCCGTTAACGTAGCGGTAGAAGTTGTCTTGTGGACGAACAGACAAGTCCATAGTGGCTTTATCAATACCCGATGCCAAAGCCGTTTTTTGCATAACCGGTACTTCAGTCGCGGTTTTTGTGCTGGTATTATCATTACAAGCTGCAATGAATAGTAAAGAGCTGCAAACAGCCGTTGTTATTATTTTCTTCATTCAATACTCACCATTTATTTAGTAGACTAACTTTTATTTTAAGTAAGAATATATTAAAGGCTATCACGCTGATTTACTAGGATAATAAAATATTGGCTACAAATTATTAACTTATCTTTGTATGTTAAAGTTTACCCACCAGAAAATAAGTAGATGTTTTCTGGTTAAGGTATTAATAACCCTTTTTGCTATTTACCTTTTACTGCTGAGCTTTGTAATTTTTTTTCATGGTTTAGTTTAGTTAAAAATTATGCCGTTAACTTGTCTGTTAAAAGCAGCAATTTAAAAAATTCTGCAACAGCCTAAGTAGAAAAATTACAATAGCTCGCTTATGATGAGTGAGTGTTGTTATGCTAAGCGCCTATTTAACAGTAATGTGGTTGAACTTAATGGCTATTTATAACCCGCTAACTAAATATTTGCTGGGAGTCGTCAGGGTAATACAGCTCAGACTGACTTAAGCAAGCTATGTGCTCAGGCCTTGGCTGGGTTAATGGACAAAGTTTAATGACCTTTAAATAACCCTAGTGGCCTAAGTTGTCATCATTCAGTTACATTTTTACCTTTTACCCTTTACTGTTTACCGTCAGCTTTATTGATCCGAGTACTGTCTATGTTCGTACTCTAACCTCTTGAAGATAATTGAGAAATATATTCTATGCGAAATCGTTTATTTTATCTGGTCGCCTTACTTGTTATGAGTAGCCAAAACTTTGCCCAGTCTTGGGGGGATAAAGACACTAATAAAAAGACGGTGATAGTTGAAAAACTCATTTATCAAACTCAAAAAAATAGTTTAGAAGCCGTTGGCACCGCGGAAGCCGTTAAATCTGTTACCCTCTTTCCTGCGGTCAATGAAAGGGTGGTTGCGGTTAATTTTGAGCCTGGTCAGCGAGTTAAGAAATCACAAGTATTGATGATGTTATATAGCGAACGTCAGTCGGTTACCTTGGAAAGAGCCAAAATTGAGTTCAAAGATGCGGCCAGAAAAAATCTCCTGCTAGTAGAAAGTATTAAAAAAGGTGCGGCATCACAAAGTGAGTTAGATGATTCTATCACCACTCTCGAGTTGGCAAACGTAGCGGTTAAAGAAGCGAAAATAGCCTTAGAAGAGCGTATCATACGAGCGCCCTTTGCTGGTGTGGTAGGCCTAACTGACATCCAAGTAGGTGACAGAGTTAACCTTCAAAGCGTGATCACCACCATAGACGATCGCGGGTCATTATTTATCAATTTCACTGCACCAGAAATAGCCTTGGCTTTGTTGTCGCAACAACCCCAAGTGCAGTTAGTACCTTGGCAAAATCGTTTAGTGACTATTGAGGCAAGTATCGCCCAAGTTGACTCACGCATTAACGAGCAAGATAGAACTATTCGCGTCAGAGCGCTACTCGATAATAGCCAAGACATTTACCGACCCGGTATGAGCTTTCGCGTTAACTTGACGGTGCCAGGGCAAGATTATATTGCTGTGCCTGAAGCCGCTTTGTTATGGAGTGCCACGGGTGCTTATGTTTGGCAAATGGTTGATGAAAAAGCGGCACGAGTTAATGTGAAAATTCGTGAACGTTTACGGGGCACTATTTTAGTCGAAGGTGAATTTAACCTAACCGAACCTTTGGTGGTAGAGGGCGTGCAGCAATTACGTCAAGGACAAGCATTAAAAGCACAGAACACTTTCAATGAGTATGTTGTTAAAGAGGTTGAGGGCGAATAATGAAATTACCGTCTATGCCGCAATTAAATGATTTACCTTCCTTAGCTATTCGCCGGCCAGTATTGGTTATGGTGCTTAATTTACTGATCATTTTAGCAGGATTTGCCGCGATAAATGATTTGGAAATAAGAGAATTACCAGATGTTGACCGGCCTATGGTGACCGTGTCGGCCAGTTATCCTGGTGGCTCGCCAGAAACCGTAGACAGTGAAGTCACCAGCAGAATAGAAGGTGCGGTTGCGCGAGTCAGTGGCGTTAAATCTATTCGAGCCTCAAGTGAAGAGGGATCTTCTCGTATTCGGGTTGAGTTTAGGCCAGGCACAAATCTTGAAGACGCGGCCAATGAAACTAGAGAGTCGGTCAGTAGAGTGCAGCGCAATTTGCCTGATGAAGTGGAAAGACTGGCCATTATCAAAGCAGATAGTGACGCTCAAGCGGTAGTCAGTTTAGCGATTAGCAGCGACACCTTAGATATGGAAACACTCACCGAGCGGGTAGAAGTTGATTTAGCGCCTTTGTTTTTAAGCATTCCTGGCGTTGCTGATGTGTCTTTAAATGGTGAAAGACAAAGGGTGATGCGGGTTTCAGTGGATGCATTGAGACTGACTAGTTTTAACTTATCTATGTCAGATGTCGCCGCCGCCTTACGTTTAGCACCTTTTGACGTACCAGCCGGTAGTGTTAAATCAGCAGATCAAGAGCTTATTGTTCGGGCCAGTGCTAACTCAGTTAGCCCTGAAGATATTGAACGTATTGTCGTGTCGGGTAATACTCGTATTGGTGACGTGGCGAGTGTCTATTTTGGACCGGCTGACTCAAGAAGTATTGTCAGGTTAGATGGCATGCCGGTGGTAGGTTTAGGTATCGTGCGTCAGGCGCGTTCAAATACCATAGAAATCTCTGACGAAGTGTTAGCTATGGTGAAAAATCTTGATAAGCGCTTTGCGGATCTTAATATTGTCGTCACCTCTGATGATGCTGAGTTTATTCGAGGCTCTGTAGATGAAGTGATTTTATCGCTAAGTTTAACGGTATTATTAGTGATAGGCACACTGTGGTTATTTTTAGGCTCCTTTCGTGCCACTTTAGTGCCAGCGCTGTCTATTCCCGTGTCGTTAGTTGGCGCATTAGTGATCATGTGGGTACTGGGCTTTTCGATTAATATTCTGACTTTGTTAGCCTTAGTATTAGGTACTGGCTTAATCGTCGACGATGCCATTGTGGTATCAGAGAATATTCAACGCAGAAGAGCAGAAGGATTAGGCTCTAGAGCTGCAGCTGTACTAGGTACTAGAGAAGTGTTTTTTGCGGTTGTTGCAACGACTGCGGTATTGGCTGCGGTGTTTATTCCGATCGCTTTTTTACCGTCAACAGCGGGACGCTTATTCAGAGAGTTTGGTGGCGTGTTGGCGGGGGCCGTTATCATATCTTCATTTGTCGCCTTAAGTTTGGTCCCTGCACTAACAGCAAAACTACCGGTTAAAAATAAAAAAAATGTACTTTTCGATCGCACTTTAGGTGCCTTTGGTACTTGGGTTTTAACTAAATATAAAGCCTTATTAAGCTTAGCGCTGCGTTATGCATGGGTAACCTTATTAATTTCGGTCATTGCTGCTGCGTCAGCCGCTGCACTGTATAACGAAATTGAAAATAAATTATTACCCTCAGAAGATCGAGGTTCAGTGCGTATTTTTGCTCGAGGCCCGGATGGGGCCGGCTTAAACTATATGGACAGACAAGCACGGAAAATGGAAGAAATATTATTACCCTACGTGCAAGATGAAGATGTTAATTCCATTTACACCGTGGTGGGTCGTTGGGATCCTAATATTGTTTTTATAACCGTACCTTTAGAACACTGGGATAATAGAAGTAAATCACAGCAAGAAATTATTAGCGAAATGAGTCCTCAATTACAGGCTATTCCGGGCGCTCCAGCTCGAGCGTTTGGCTCAAATAGTTTAAATCTTAGAGGACAAGGCGGTGGCTTAGAATTAGCACTAACGGGTGATACTTACGAACGCATCTTTGAAGCGGCTCAAGCCTTTAGCAAAATTGTTGAAGAAAAGCTACCCGAGTTAGGTCGTCCCAGAATTGGTTATCAGCCAACTCAACCACAATTGAAAATTAATATTGATCGGCGCAGAGCTGAAGAGTTAGGGGTGCCTTTTAATGATATCTCTAGCACTTTGCGTGCGGCTATCAATGGTGATGATATAACCGATTTAAATATTGGTGATCAGGCTGTGCCATTAATTTTACAATCTAGCGGGCGCTCGACCAGTAATCCTTCCGATTTAACTAATTTGTTTGTTAAATCTCGCGATGGCAATTTGGTGCCATTATCGAGTCTTGCCTACATATCAGAAGAAGGTGTTGCTGCTGAGTTAGAAAGGCAGGCGCAAAGGCGGGCAATTGAAATTGACCTAGAACTACCAGATGAAATATCTATGGCTGATGTGGTTGAACAATTGCGTGAGATTGGCAATGACAACTTACCGCCTGGTATTGGTTTAGTGTTTTTGGGTGAAGCCTTGACGTTTGAAGAAACGTCTAATCAAATTGCCATGACTTACCTGTTCGCTTTTCTGATCGTGTTGTTGGTATTAGCCGCTCAATTTGAAAGTATTAATAGTGCGATCATCGTGATGATCACCGTACCCTTTGGCATAGCGTCAGCTATCTTCGCGCTTTACTTAACCGGTACGTCTATTAATATTTACTCACAAATTGGCTTGGTGATGTTAATTGGATTGATTGCCAAGAACTCTATTTTATTAGTCGAGTTTGCTGATCAATTAAGAGATCAAGGTAAGACGGTTAAAGCCGCCATCATTATGGCAGCCGAAGTTCGTTTTAGACCCATTATGATGACCTTGATATCAACTATACTAGGTGGCTTACCACTTATTTTATCAACGGGAGCGGGTGCAGAGTCACGTAATTCAATTGGGTGGGTGGTATTTGGTGGTTTGGGGATTGCGGTGGTATTTACCTTATTACTGACGCCTGTTTTATATCAGCTTATTGCACCTTTTACTAAACCTAGGGCCGATGAAAGTGATCAACTTGAAGCTGAATTGCTTGAGGCAGAGCAAAAAGGCTAAGGTGCGCCATTAGCACTCAATGAACCTTGTTTCCGATTGGGATAAAGGTTCATTGGGTGAAAGTTTTTGGCCTTTTTAACATTTTTGGAGTTTTTAGCATTTTTAGATAAGCACTTAGCGTCTTGAAAATACATCGCAGATGCTCGCTGTTCTCTTGGTGATATTATCGCGCTTATCAGAATAGACTTTAATCGAGTTAATAATATTCTAATAGCAGAGCAGTAAAAAAATCTAACCTGCGGATACGCTAACGTTTGTTCAAGACCATCAGTAAAAGCCTAGGATATGATAATAGTTATCATGGCTGCAGAGATAATTGTTATCATAAGTGGTGTAGATAATTTATTAAAGGCAATGTCCATGAAAATATATGAAGCAGCAACAGCACCAAATGCAAGGCGTGTAAGAATATTTCTCCATGAGAAAAAAATTACCGGCATCGAGTTTGTTCAAATGGACATTCTACGCGGTGATAACTTAACTGAAGCGTTCAAACAGAAAAACCCATTGGCTAAAATACCCATTTTAGAATTAGATGACGGCACAGTGATTAGCGAAAGTGTGGCCATTTGCCGATATTTTGAAGAGATAAATGCAGAACATCCATTAATGGGTTCAAGTCCGCTTGAAAAAGCCATAATAGAGCAATGGCAACGTCGTATGGAATTATCTTTATTAATGCCAACGGGCATGTGCTTTCAACATACCAGTGGTTACTTTAAAGACCGAATGAACGTTGTTCCCGGTTGGGGCAAAGAATGTGGTGAAAATGTGAAAAAGTTTTTGGTATTTTTAGACCAACACTTAGCGTCTTCAGAATACATCGCAGGTGATAGCTTTTCTATTGCCGATATTACAGCGCTCATCTCAATAGACTTTAATCGAGTTAATAACATTCGAATAGCAGACGAACAAAAAAATCTAAAACGCTGGTACGCTGAAGTTTCTTCAAGACCATCAGCAAAAGCTTAAGGTGTTATAATAGTTATCATGGATGGCATAGCTAAACTGCATAAATGAACCGCATAGATAACCCTGACAGATTTTTTACTAGCCGTGGTCGATAGCGGGCAGCCATATTAACTCGTTGGTGATGATGTAAAGTTTAGTCATTGAGTCTCTTTACATCGTTTACCGTCAGTATAAAAAACAATAGGCTGTCCGGTGAGCAAACTTAAGCCAAAGCATCGACTCATTGCAAGTGTCGTACTGATTGTTTAGTTGAGTTCAGCTAAGTTTAGGTTAATAAAGTTGAAGTATGTCTGTGTAGACTTCATAATTTTCATAGTCATAATTTGTGTTACAAAGGGCTAGGGATCGGGCAAGAGAAAATCAAAAGTAAATTGATTGATACTAAGTGTAAATAAATAGGACTAACAAAAGTGATATTAAAAAGAATGTGTTTTCTGTTTTTTAGTTTAATGGTGTTAAGCCTACCCAGCTGTGTGGTAGTGACTACCGCTGTAGGTGTAACAACCACTGTCGTTGGCGGCGCTATTGATGTTGTTGATGCCGTAACGCCAGATATTATCGACGATGACGACGACTGAAGTTAGGTGATAATGTTGATTTTAATATTCTACTAGAAAAGTTTTACTCGAAAAATTTCACTCGACAAATATCATTCGAAAAATTTTATTTGGCAACCATAGCCAGTGTTTAGTACTAGCGCTTTAGTTTTATTATTGCAACATTGGTGATTGTGACTGGTTACAAAAAGTAAGTCACAACAGGACAAAGCAGAACATTTTTTATGATGTTAATTCTGTTGAGTGCAATTTCATGAGTATTAGGTATGTTTGGTCTATCCATGTATTTAGGTATTTAAGTATTCATGTAGTTAAGTTGGGCAGAAGTATGCCGGTGAATAGTCCAAAACTAGTTAAATTTAATGAGTTAGCACTAATTTACCGACACAGCTTAATAAAATGTATAAAAGTGAATAAAGTCTGAAGATATATATTGATGAGCTGTGCTATGATTTTAGGCTCAATAATCTTGGTGCTATTAGCATTATCAATAAAGAAAGAGTTCATGTTTCAACCAGTTAGTGTTTACATCGGCTTAAGGTATAGTCGCAGTAGTAATGGCAAAGGTTTTGTCTCCTTTATCACATTTTTCTCTATTATCGGTATTGTGCTCGGTGTTGCCTCTTTAATTACCGTTGTCTCTGTTATGGATGGTTTAGAGCGAGAGCAAAAACGTCGGGTACTAGGTTTAGTGCCGCATGTGTTAATGTCCCCCCAACAAACTCATATCAATAATTGGCGCGATTTACAGCGCGATATTCTCGCCTTGCCTGACGTTACCCAAGTAACGCCGTTTCAGCAAAGTGAAGCGTTAATTCAGTCTAAAACAGCACTGCAAGGGGTTTTAGTGCATGGCATTATGCCTGAATTTGAACAACACAATATTATCAATAGCGCCATGGAATATGGCCAATTAGCCAGCTTAGACGCCAAGCCGTTTAGCCTAGTTTTAGGCCAAACCTTAGCGCGAAAATTAAAGGTTAACTTAGGCGATGTTGTACGTTTAACCTTACCGAACAAAACTTTATTTACCCCCATGGGACGCGTGCCTGTGCAGCGCACATTTACTATTGTGGGCATTTTTAATGTTGGCTCTCAAGTTGATGAGGCGATGGTCTTTATTGCCATCAAAGATGGCGCGAAACTGCATCGACAAAAAGGTGATGGTGTTAATCAGTTAAGGTTGTACCTAGATGATGCTTTTAAAGCCCCGCGGGTAATTTCACAGTTATCATTAAAATATCCAGATTTTAACTTTGTCAGCTGGCAAGAGAGCCAAGGGGCTTTATTTGCTGCGGTCAGCATGGAAAAAAATATGATGTGGCTCATGCTGAGTTTAATTGTTGCGGTTGCCGCTTTTAATATTGTCTCAGCGTTAGTGATGGTGGTTATTGATAAGCAGGGTGAAATTAGCATCTTACAAACTCTGGGTTTAGACCGAAGTGGTATTGTGAAAATTTTTATCACTCAAGGCTTAACCAATGGTATTTTGGGCGTTATTTTGGGTGTTACACTTGGGGTAATATTAACGCTGAATTTAAATCATTTGTTTAGCTTACTCGGGGTTAATTTATTAGGCGCAGGGCAAAAATTACCTATTGCACTTGATGTGGTCAATATTTTAGTGATTGTTGCTTCTGCACTCGTCATGAGCTTTTTAGCGACCCTTTATCCGGCCTATCGTGCTGCGGAAACTCAGCCAGCAGAGGTACTCAGAAATGAGTAGCCCAATACTTAATGACATGAATAATAAAATGAAGAGCAAAATGGACAGTGATTTGGAACATAATATCAACCAAAGTGGCGATGAAAGTGGCGATAAAAGTAACGATGAAAGTGCGGTAACACCTAAGCTTCCTTTAGGCTTAGAATGTCGCCAGCTAAGTAAATCTTATCAACAAGGTCCGGTGACCACAGCCGTATTATCCAAGCTTGATTTGGCAATTAAAGCCGGAGAGTTAGTGGCTATTGTTGGCCGTTCGGGCTGCGGAAAAAGTACCTTTTTGCACTTAGCTGGCGCGTTAGACACGCCAAGTGCAGGCGAGGTGTTTATTAATGGGGTTAATATTCATCAATTGTCTGAAAAGCAACGGGCAAAATTTCGTAATCAACATATTGGTTTTATTTATCAGTTTCATCATTTAATGATGGAATTTACGGCTGAAGAAAATGTCGCCATGCCCTTGTTGATACGTGGTGATAAGCCGAAAGCTGCTATAGCTCAGGCTAAAGCTATGCTAGAACAAGTGGGGTTAACTCATCGCAGTCATCATCGACCTTCTGAGCTTTCGGGGGGCGAGCGTCAACGTGTTGCCATTGCTCGCGCATTAGTGACCAAGCCGTCACTTGTCTTAGCCGATGAGCCAACAGGTAATTTAGATTTTGATACCGCGGAACAAATTTTTCAGTTGTTGCAGGAGTTAAACCGGACCGTAAATACCAGCTTTGTCATTGTTACCCATGATTTAACCTTGGCGGCAAAAATGGATCGTCAACTGCTTTTAGATCACGGACACCTAAAGCCACTTGACGTTAACAGCGATAGTCGTATGAAAAAAAATGAGGACGCTTAGGTGCTAAAACCGTTAAGTGTTTTTATTGGCTTACGTTATGTGCGTAGCCGTCATAGCAAAGGGTTTTCGTCATTTATATCCGCGTCCTCAACTATTGGTATTGCCATTGGTGTGATGGTGCTGATTGTTGTGCTTTCAGCCATGAATGGTTTTGAACGGGCGTTGGCGACACATTTATTGTCAATTGTACCTCATGCTGAAGTGGTCGCGGTGAACTCACCTATTACGCAATGGCCAAAAAGCGTGGCGCGTATTGAACAAAATCCCCATGTGATTGCCGCTGCTCCATTTGTCAAAACCCAGGGTATGATGCAAAAGTCTGCAGCACTTAAAGGTGTTGAGATCCGCGGTGTAGACGTGATGTTAGAGCCGCAGGTTTCCGCTATTTCGCGTTATATGATCGCTGGCAAGTGGCAAGACCTAATACTTGAAAATGGCGTTATTATTGGCGCCGGCATTGCTCATAAGCTTTCGGTGCAAGTGGGCGACAAGGTTCAGTTATTACTACCCCCAGCTAATTTGAACAACCAAAAAGACAGTAAAAAACAGCAATTTCCTGTGCCCATGACACAACAGGCCATTATTGTAGGGGTGTTCAAATTTGGTGGCACGATAGATGACACACAAGTTTTTATTAACTTAGCGAAAGCGAGTGAATTACTGGGTTATCAAGCGGATGAAGTGCAGGGCATTCGCCTAAAGGTCGACGATGTTTTTGCCGCGCCACAAATTGTTCGTGAGGTGGCTTATGATTTTGATTTTTATGTTTACATGCTGGACTGGACGCGTAGCCATGGTCATTTATTTAATGATATTCAGTTGGTACGTTTAGTGATGTTTATTGTTTTAGTGCTAGTGATTGCCGTGGCCAGTTTTAACATAGTGTCGACCTTAATTATGGCGGTAAATGAGAAGAAGTCAGATATTGCCATATTAAAAACCATGGGGGCAAAGTCGAGCACTATTATGGCCAGCTTTATGTTTCAAGGATTAATGAATGGCATTGTCGGTTGCTTACTGGGTGCCAGCTTAGGGATTTTAATCTCGTTGAATTTAACTGATATTATCCGTGCTATAGAAGCGGCTTTATCGGTAGAGTTTTTATCTTCAGAGGTATATTTTATTGATTTTTTACCAACGTTATTACGCCAACAAGATGTTATTAACACCGTTATTACGGCCTTAATGATGAGTTTGTTAGCGACCATTTATCCGGCATGGCGGGCGACCAAAGTAGAGCCGGCACAAGTGTTAGGGCAAGCGTAAGCCTTAAGTTAAAAGATAAAGTAACAAGATAAAAAATCAGACGCTATGTCTGATTTTTTTTATGATGAAGGGTTAGCTTAGCCTCTTCGTGCTTTGCGTTTTTTCCACTCTTTTGCGACTGAAAAGCGCCAGATGATATTTATAGTTAAATAACCTAAGAGAGCAAAAACAGCCGCAAGTACACCACAGCCGACAATAAAGGCGGGCCCGATAGTTGAAACACTATCAATTAGCCACTGCCAATTTGCTTCAAAAGTGAAGTTTCTTGTTGGTACATCGACAATCCAGGTGCCAACAACATAACAAAAATAAAAAATTGCCGGCATAGTCAAAGGGTTAGTGATCCAAACAAGGGTAATAGATAAAGGTAGATTTGCATGTACTATAATGGCAAAGCCTGCCGCTAAAACCATTTGAAATGGCACGGGCATAAAGGCAAAAAATAAGCCAACAGCAAATGCTTTACTCACCGAACGGCGGTTCAAGTGCCACAAATTAGCGTTATGTAGTAAAGCACCAAACATTTTTAAATGTTTGTTATCTTTTATTTTTTGGTGATCAGGCATAAAGCGTTGAATTATTTTTTTGGGCATAAATTACTTTACTTAACGTTACTTGGCTAAATGGAAACTAATCACTATGGAATGGTGGCTACTCACATTTTTTTTCAGCGCTATTTTGTCATTATTTATACCTATAGTGCCAGAGTTTTCTTTACTGCTCATTATATTATTGGTTTCATTAATATTTATCTTTGTAGGTAAATTTCGCTTTATGGCTATTGCGCTATTCGCCGTTGTTTGGATTTTAATTGCTGGCAGCCAATATCAAGATACCTTAGCGCAAAATAACATCAAGCTTGATCAGTTACATAAAAAAGTTCATCTAATTCAAGGTGAAGTGAGTAATATTGTTCATATAAAATCTGGTAGTAGTCGTTTTAACTTTTTAGTTAGCCATTGGCAAGGTCGAAAGGTTAATGAAAAATTTAAGGTCCGCTTAACTTGGAAGGCGCCAGACAAACCTCTGCTGCAGGGACAAAAGTGGCAATTAGCGGTAAAACTTAAACCTGCGCATGGCTTGGCTAATATCGGTGGCTTTAATTACCAAGTCTGGTTGCGGCAGCAACAAATCGTCGCCACTGGCTATGTTAAGGCTAAAACTAAAACTAAAGCCGAAACACAGACTAAAAAGCAAAATATTTTATTGCATCAGCAAATTAGCTGGCGTCAATATTTGTATCAAAAATTATCTGTTGTGTTAGCTGATAAACCCCTGGGAGCGCTAATTTTAGCTTTGGGTTTTGGTGAGCGGGGAGAGTTAACGCGCGAGCATTGGCGAGTGCTTTCTGCAACGGCAACTCAGCACCTTATTGCGATTTCTGGCTTGCATATCGGCATAGTAGCTTTTGCAAGCTTGATTTTTATACGCACGGTTATTCGTTTATTGCCCTTGAGTTCTCTGTTGTCGACGCCTTGGCAACTGAAACTGATGCAAATAAACTTAAGCTATGCTCCGATTCTGTGTAGTGGTGTTATGGCATGGTATTACGCCTATCTGGCGGGTTTTTCTATTCCTACCTTACGTGCTTTGGTGATGTTGTTATTGTTTTGGTCACTTAAAATGATGCACTTAAAGGTAACACTGTTACCTTGGTTATTACTGGCCGTTTTAATTATTTTACTGGTTTGGCCGCTTAGCTTACTCAGTGCGAGTTTTTGGCTATCCATATCAGCACTCGTCATTATTTTTTCGACATTTTCACGTTTTTCCATGCGCACGATAGCACCAGTCTTAACGAGAGATAAAATATCATTATTAACACTTGAACCCTTGCCTGAAACTAGGCTTAAAAAGCAATGGCATGGCGTTAAAACGCGGGTGTTACTTTGGCTTAAAACCTTGCTTGTTATGCAACTAGCACTGACGATAGCGATGTTGCCCATAGCCGCATCGCTAAACTATCAACTACCGTTAGCCGCTTTTTTTGCCAATATAGTCGCTGTACCTTTGATGAGTGTGACGGTTATTCCTTTAACGTTGCTGGCGGTTATTGCTTTGCCATTTAGTCTTTGGTTAGGACATTTTTTTACTGATTTAGCCTTACTCAGTTTGTCATATGTTTGGCAATGGTTGCTTTATTTGGCTAGCGCAGAGTGGGCAGTTTTTGCTATTTCATATCAGCAAATACAAGCCATGATGGTATTTTTTGTCATTATTGCACTAGCGGTATTTTTTCGACTCACTAAGGCTAAGTTTATTGCCGCGCTGAGTTTATTTATAACGGCGGTTGGTATCGATTTATTTAGTGCTGAACAGCAGCAAGAGTGGCGTTTGTCAGTGCTTGATGTGGGTCATGGTCTTGCCGTTGTTATTGAAAAAAATCATCATGTTTTTCTCTATGATACCGGTGCCAGTTATCCTAGTGGTTTTAATATGGCTGATGCGGCAATATTACCCTATTTAAAGCATCAAGGTTATCAAGCGATTGATGGGGTGATCATCAGCCATAACGACAATGATCATGCTGGAGGCTTACGTCACTTACGCGCTAAAATGGCTATTAAGCGTGTTATTGCTAACGATCTAGCGTTAAAACCTGACCGCCATTGTATCTCGGGACAGCGCTTTACTTGGCAAGGCTTAGTTTTTGAAGTGCTGTCGCCAATGCAAGCTGATGGAGATAAAAATGATGACTCGTGTGTAGTAACTATCAGCGACGGTTTTCATCGTGTGTTATTACCGGGCGATATTTCGATAAAACAAGAAAAACGGCTATTAAATGTTGCGGGCATGGCTAAGAAACTCAGCAGTGACATTTTGATTGCTCCGCACCATGGCTCAAAATCATCGTCTAGTCGTGGTTTTTTAACGGCGGTTATGCCACGTTATGTAGTATTTAGTACCGGTTATTTAAACCGTTGGCAGATGCCATCTGATGAAATAATGGGCCGATATAACAGTTTTGATATTACGACTTTTAATACCGTCGATGAAGGGATGGTGACCTTTAAGTTTAGTCAAACCACGGGTGGTGCAAATATTGACTCTAGTGCTAATGATAATAAAGGCAATATTGCAGATACTGTTATTGATGCTAGCGTTGAAGTGATAAGTTATCGAGACGATATTCGGCCTTATTGGTTTGTAAATTGATCACTTTATTCAGCTATTTCTACGCTAATGACTGGATTTATATCGCCTATAAAAGTTTATCAGTTGGTTGATGGGCAAAATAACGCTAAAATACCGACGATTTATTAATAAGACAAAATAAAACAGAATAAAACAGAATAAAATAATCCTGCAGGGATAAGATTTTTTGATAACGCATGAGAGCATGAATGTCGACAACACTATCAGCACCGACTACAGAAAATACCACGAGACAAAATTTTAAGCGTTTATTGGCTTATGCTAAAGCCTATAAGGCCGCAGCCGTTGTTTCTATTTTAGGCATGTTAGGTTATGCCGCGATTGACAGCTTTGTATTTTCCCAACTGCAACCACTTATCGACAAAGGCCTTGATGGGCAAGATCCCGCATTTATGAAATGGGCGCCATTTGTTATTGTGCTGATGTTTATTCTGCGCGGAATTTGCCACTTTGCGGGTAACTACACCTTAGCTTGGTTAGGTAATAATGTGGTGGCCAATATTCGTCAGGAGTTGTTTGAACATGTGATGTCTATGCCCGTGGCTTATCACGATAAAGAATCTACCGGCAGTTTGATCTCAAAATTAACGTTTGATACCGAGCAAGTGCTCAGTGCTGTTTCTAAAGCGTTATTGACTTTAGTGCAGCAAGGTGCCTTTGTGCTGGGCTTACTGATTGTTATGTTTTATAACAGTTGGCAGTTAGCGTCGATATTTTTACTGATCACCCCGGTTATTGCGGGCATAGTTACCGTTATTTCAGGTCGTTTTCGTCAAATAAGTAAAGGTATTCAAAATGCCATGGGCGAGGTAACAACGGCGGCAGAGCAAACCTTTAATGGTCATAAAGTGGTATTAACCTTTGATGGTCAACAACGAGAGTTTGACCGTTTTGCCAAAATTAATAAACATAATCGCCAACAACGGATGAAAATGGTGGCGACACAAGCGGCCAGTGTCCCTATTATTCAAATTATTGCTTCGTTTGCCTTAGCGTTTGTTTTATATGTTGCCAACCTTGATTCGATGCGAGCAGATATTTCAGCCGGGGTTTTTATGACGGTATTAATGTGTATGGTAACCCTGCTTAGACCTTTAAAACTGCTGACAACGGTGAATAGTGAATTTCAAAAAGGCATGGCGGCCTGTGTCAGTATTTTCGCGGTACTTGATCAAGAAAAAGAACACGACACTGGTACTATCGCAATAGCACGTGCAAAAGGCACTTTAGCGTTTGAACACGTTAATTTTCTTTATAATAAAGACAAAGAAAAACAGGCACTAACTGATTTAAGTTTCACCGCTAATGTCGGTGAAACGGTGGCTTTAGTGGGGCGCTCTGGTAGTGGTAAATCAACCGCAAGCGCCTTATTATTAAGATTTTACACGGCGACAACCGGCAAGGTGTTAATCGATGGTAAAGACATTAAAGATTACAAACTGAAAGACTTACGCAAGCAATTTGCCTATGTTTCTCAACAAGTGGTGTTGTTCAACGATTCAATCGCTAATAATATTGCTTATGGCAAACCCCATGCGACACGCGCAGAAATTGAAGACGCGGCACGGAAAGCCCATGTGATGGAGTTTGTCGAAGACTTACCTGAAGGACTAGATACTAATATTGGCGACAATGGTGCGATGTTATCGGGTGGTCAACGCCAACGTGTAGCGATTGCGCGCGCATTATTATGTGATGCCCCTTTCTTAATTTTAGATGAAGCTACCAGTGCTTTAGACACTGAATCTGAACGTCATATTCAAGACGCGTTAAGCGCATTACAAAAAAACCGCACTTGTATCGTTATTGCTCATCGTTTATCAACCATAGAAAGTGCGGATAAAATTATCGTTATGGAACAAGGGCAAATAAAAGAGCAAGGCGATCATCAAGCTTTATTAGCGAAAGACGGCGCTTATGCTCAGTTACATAAATTTCAATTTGGTGCCTAGTTCACTATGTATTTAATCGATTATTTTGGCTATAGATTATGCGCCTGATTGAAAAGGTTTGGTTTCAGGGGCATCCAGCAAAATGGCTAATGGTGCCACTTTTGCTGCCATTGAGCTTTATTTTTGCGCTAGTGAGTTTTTTTCGCCGTTTAGCTTATCAAATGGGGTTATTTAAACAGATTAAAATGTCAGTGCCCGTGGTTGTTGTGGGTAATATCGGTATTGGTGGTAATGGCAAAACACCGGTTAGCTTATATTTAGTTGAAAAACTTACCGAGCAAGGTATAAAAGTGGGCGTGGTAAGTCGCGGCTATGGCTCAAAAGCGCCTTATTATCCGTATCAAGTTAGCGATGAAAGCAGCGCTGAGCAAGCAGGAGATGAGCCGTTATTAATCTTTCAGCGCAGTGGCGTTCCTGTGGTTATTGGCGCCAATAGAATTCAAGCTTGCCAGTGCTTAATTGAGCAAGGTTGTGAATTGATTATTGCCGATGACGGACTACAACATTATCGTTTGGCGCGAGATTACGAGTTTGTGGTCGTTGATGGTAAACGTTTATTTGGTAACGGTTTATTATTACCAGCAGGGCCATTGCGCGAGACAAAACGCAGAATAAAACGTGCCGATTGTGTTATTGTTAATGGCATGAGTTCATGGCAAAAACCAGCGAGTAATCTAGCGTTACCGGTATTAACTATGCAGCTACAGGCAAGGTATGTCATCAATATTAAAACCGGTAAGCGTGTTGAAATCGATACTTTTTTAGCGCAAAACCTTGCTAGCGATAAACCTATTAATGCGCTAGCAGGTATTGGCGACCCTAAACGCTTTTTCAACACCCTTGAGCAAGTAGGCTTTACGTTAGCCATGACTAAAGGCTTTATTGATCATCAAGCCTTTTCAGCGCAAGATTTACAGCAGTTCTCTAGTGATATGCCGTTATTAATGACCGAAAAAGATGCCGTTAAATGTGCTGACTTTGCCCAAGAACATTACTGGTATTTACCGGTTGATGCCGTATTTGCAACCAACAATGATAGTGCCGCTATGGCGAGCGAAATCGCTAACATTGCTGCACTTGCTAGCAAGCCGCATGAGTTATCAACTAAAAGCTGCTAGAGCTAACAGAACTGACAGAGTTAATAAGAACTGACAGGATTTTAACGCTTGATGCACATAGATCAAGTTTACATTTAAGAGAGAAAATAATGGCCTTTGATATTAAATTAATGGAAATCCTTGCATGCCCAGTATGCAAAGGAAAATTAGACTACAACAAAGAGCAGCAAGAGTTGATTTGTAAATTCGACCGTTTGGCTTATGCGATAGAAAAAGACATTCCTGTGTTACTTGAAAGTGAAGCGCGTCGCATTACTGAAGATAATGCATAAGGTTATCGCCGAGAGTAGTATGAGTTATAGCATGATTGGAATAATCAGATTAATGAGGTTTTTATGTCGTTTGTGGTAGTGATCCCTGCACGGTTTGAGTCGTCACGTTTACCCGGTAAAGTGCTCGCTGATATTGCCGGTAAACCTATGGTCCAATGGGTTGTTGAAAGAGCCTTAGCTAGTGGCGCTGAGCAAGTTATTGTGGCGACCGACAGTGACGAAGTTGCTCGTGTGGTAAAAAGTTTTGGTGGTGAAGTATGTAAAACTCGTGCGGATCATCAATCAGGCACTGAACGTCTTGCTGAAGTAATGCAAAGGTATCAGTTTGCTGATGAGCAAGTTATTGTGAATGTTCAAGGGGATGAACCTTTTATTCCGGTTGAAAACATTGCGCAAGTTGCAGATAACTTATCTAGCCAGAGCCAAGCGCGCATGGCGACATTAGCGATGAAAATTGACGATGTTGCTGAAGCATTAAACCCTAATGCGGTGAAAGTGCTATGTGATAAAAATGGTTATGCCTTGTATTTTAGTCGCGCGACTATTCCTTACGATCGAGAGCGTTTTCTTAACAATGATAACATTGATGCCATTGGCGACTTTTATCTGCGCCACATTGGTATTTACGCTTACCGAGCCGGATTTATTAAAGACTACGTGCAGTGGCCAACCAGCCAGTTAGAGCAAGTAGAGTCATTAGAGCAATTACGAGTACTTTGGCAAGGTGAGAAAATTCATGTCGCTGTTGCGAAAGTACGCTTAGCGGTTGAAGGGGTTGATACGCCTGAAGATCTAGAAAAAGCCCGAGTTTACGCAAAGTCTTTATAAAATAACTTGAGCCAATAACCTGTTTTCTCCAACAAAAAAGAGGCTTGATCGCCTCTTTTTTGTTACTTTTCTTTTTTACTTTGCTTAGTTATGTTAATTGAGAGTTGAGCCGATTTAACCACTCAAACCTTTGAATGTAATTATGGCTTTGGTATCACATAACGCTAGATTATTTAGGTAAATATTTGATGGCACTCACCAAGAAAAAAGCTCGCTGGTTAATGGCAAGAAAAGGCTTTTTAGACATGTTACCGCTTAATTTAGCTGTTTTGCCATGGGGTATACTCTGTGGTTCTTTGGCTGTTCAACGTGACTTTACTGCGCTTGAAGCTATTTTAATGCCGCTTATCGTATTTGCTGGCTCTGCTCAGCTTGTTGCGATTGAATTAATTGCCAACAATGCATCACTGGCGACGATATTATTTACCACCTTTATTATTAGCTCGCGGCATTTTCTATATGGCTTAGCATTACGAGATAAGTTAAAAGTTTTACCAACCAAGTGGCGTTATTCTTTAGGTTTTTTGTTAACTGATGAGCTATTTGCTTTGTCGAGTCATCACAAGTCCTTTGTTGGGCAGTTAAGATTAGTTTATGCGGTTGTCGCTGGCGGCAGTTTTTATGTTTTTTGGTTGTTATGGAATGTGGCAGGTGTTATCGCCGGCAGTTATTTACCCGACTTAACCCATTTAGGCTTAGATTTTGCGATTGCCGTCACCTTTATTGCCTTAGTGATTCCCACCATTATTAACATACCTATTTTAGTGACTGTGCTTGTTGCCGCGCTATTATCGGTAGTGTTTAAGCTAATGCAGTTCGAATTAGATTTGGTCGCAGCCGCTTTGATTGCAATGTACTCAGGTTATTTGACTGACCGTTTTTTGCATAAAAAAAATGATGTCAATAATGATGTCAATAATGCAGATAATCATAAAACATCCCCGTCAGTTAAGGACAGCACATGACCTTACTTACCATTCTACTGATGGCGGTCATCACCTTTAGCACGCGCTATTTATTTATCCACCCGCGTTTGCCTGTGCGCTTAGGGGCAAAAATGGCCAAGCTATTAAGTTTTAGCGCACCAGCGGTGTTAACGGCTATTTGGGTACCCATTATTTTTATTCAAAAAGGCCAGTTGAGTATTTCGCTGCATAATCCCTATTTAATTGCCGCAACGTTGGCGATAGTTGCGGCGGCAAAAAGTAAAAGTATTTATTTAACCATGTTTGTGGGGCTTATTACTTTTGTTTTGAGTCGGTATATTTTATCTCTGTAATATTTTACCGCTGTAATCGCTTAACCTTGTAATATATTGAGTGTCTTGAACCTAGTTATATTCTGCAGGTAAGTTTTGTTTTTAGGCTGTTTATAGCTGAAAAAGTGCTGTTTATCGAATAAAGCTTGTCAGCTGATATTGGTAGCTTTTATGATGGAGTATGCCTTTTATCTGAGATTAAATTATAAATATTGCTATGAATTTAACAAAATCAATAACCACCCTCGCCATTGTCAGTGCGCTGACGTTTTCACAAAGTACTTTTGTCCACGCGGCAGACGCCAAAGCTAAGCCGGAATCACCGTCTAGCTGGTTAAACTTAACCGCGAAAGAACTCAAAGCAGTAGAGCGCTATGCGACTGAATATAAAGATTATATTTATAAAGTACCCACGGAATTAACCTTTGTTACTGAAACGATTAAACGCGTTGAAAAACAAGGTTTCACAAAACTAACCGAGCAAAGTGAATTAAAGCCAGGCGCGCGCTTTTATGATGTCAATCGTGACCGTACTATTGCCTTGATGGTGATTGGGAAAAAACCGTTAGAGCAAGGTACGCGTATTGTTGGCGCACATATTGACTCTCCGCGACTTGAGCTTAAAGGACGGCCATTATTTGAAAAAGAAAATTTTGCCATGTTTCAAACTTACATTCACGGCGGTATTAAAACCTATCAATGGGTAAATATTCCGCTGGCTTTAGTTGGCAGAGTTGATAAGAAAGATGGTACTAGGGTTAATATTTCCGTTGGCTTTGATGACAATGATCCTATTTTTCTGGTGACAGATCTTGCTCCTCATGTTGACTCACCCAACCGTAAACGCACCAGTCGAGACGTTATCGGTAAAGAAGAACTCGATATTATTATTGCGGCTAAGCCTGAATTAGATAAAAAAATTAAAGATCAGGTCAGCAGTTATTTAAAGTCAACTTATGATATTTCAGTTGAAGACTTAGTTTCTGCTGAACTGGCTTTAGTGCCAGCCACTAAACCGCGCGATGTCGGTTTTGACCGTAGTATGATCGCCGCGTATGGCCAAGATGATAAAGCTTCATCAATAGCAGCGGTTAAAGCATTAACTGAGCAGAAAACACCTGAATATACCGCTATCGCTTATCTAGTGGATAACGAAGAAGTGGGTAACATTAATAACACGGGGGCGAGTTCCACCTACTTAGTTGATTTAATCAGTAGCTTACTCTACAACCAAAAGGGTGATAGCTATAATGACTATCAATTGCGTCAAGTGTTACGTAATACCAAAGTTATTTCTGCGGACGTAAACCCAGGAGTGAACCCAACATGGTCAAATGTCTGGGAACTAGGTAATGCACCTCGCTTGGGTAACGGCGTTAATTTAAAGCTCTATGGTGGTGGTTTTAATGCTAATTCTGAATACATGGCGTGGACGCGAAACTATTTAGATAATGCCGATATTAAATGGCAAACCTCGACTTATAAAGGTAAGGCGTCAGGTGGTACTATTGGTAGTGACTTATCTAAGGATAATATGGAAGTAATTGATTTTGGTATTCCAATTTTATCAATACATTCGCCTTATGCGGTTGGCTCAAAAGTTGATCTGTATTCATTGTACAAAGCAATGTCAGCGTTTTACCAAGAAAAATAGCCTCGAGCTAGTGCTTAGGTTATAAAAATTAAAGCTTATTTTTTATAACCTAAGCTAAAAAAGAGCAAGCCGTATTGAATAGATACGGCTTTTTTATATTGATAACTATAACTACAACTATAATGGTAACTGTTGTTTTGCAGAGACGGGGTTGGCATACATAGTTAATAACCAGTGTTGCTGTTCTGCTGTGAGGTTTTCCATGCGCTTATTCAGTTTTTCAAGCACTGTACTGTCAGTATCTTGTTGATTGAGTGTTGCGTATGCAACTAAGTTACTGTCGTATAATTTATAGTTGCTGATAATTTCTTTATCAATTGCTGCGGCGATGGCTTTGCTATTGGCAAAGTCTCCCTGTATTGGCTGACAAAACTGGAGATGGACTTGACCTTTTTGCCCGACTAATCCTTGTGTGATACTTTTTAAGTCTTCATCTTCGTGTTTTTGATAGCTACCGGTCGCTGCTTTTTCAGCAAGCTCTATTGCCTTGTCGATATCACAAGGGTCAAACTCATAGGAAATTGATACCGGTACTATGTTAAGTTCTGCTAAGTAATCAGCCATAGGCATTTGCTTATCTTTATTGAGTAATAGCATAGATATTAAGGCTGAATTGGTTTTGTCTACACCATCTTTGGCACGACCTTCGCGTTGTGCGATCCAAATATTTTGCTTTCGGTTCGCTACCGTATCATGAATGTAGGCAGACAATTGCTTTGACGCATTGAGCATAGCGCGTTTGTTTTCTTCGTTCCGTTTAACAATAAAACTCTTGTTAATACGCATTAAATCAGCGACCCAAGGCTGATGTAGTAAATTATCACCCACAGCAGCTTCCACGGTATTGATACCGCTTTTATATAGCGCTAAGTTCACTAAGGCAACGTCTAAAACAATATCACGATGATTACTGATAAATAGCGCGGGCTTGGTGGTATCAAAATTTTCTAGCCCGCTATAGTTAAAACCGGCGGTACTGTTTTTGATCAAATGATGTAAATATTTAGCCACTTCAATTTGGATTTGTTCGATATTATGAAATTTTTTCACCCGAAACTTCAATGACCATTTTACAATTTTGCAGGCAAGTTGCGGCAGGGCTTGATATAAGCGTGGCATTTTTAAACTAGCAATCGAAGCTTGTAAGCCTGGTTGGTTAATTAATTTTTTGATTACTGCAACTACCTCATCATCACGATAAGGACGTATATCATCAAACATTCAAAAATCTCTTATATGGTCGAAAATAAATAATAAATGAGTGGGGATTATAACCGAATCATCTTGAAAAATGCGCTTTTTGTTTAATAGTTTAGTTGCTGAGTTTTGTTGATTTAATGTCGGTAAATTATATTAAATTGTATGGAGGACAAAGCAACCATTATTTAAACCACATTATGCACTGACACCCTTAAAGTATGACGAACTTAAACTCAGCTTTAGTATGGCTAATACCATTTCTTAGATTAGCTAAAACAGCAATAAAATTTCAGGCTATATATGGTATTAGCAGTAGCTAGATTAAATTAGGGCTCATTCGTGATAGTGATATCGAGAGTAATGCAGAGATTTTTTGTGTTATTTAATCAAGAGTCATTTATTAACAGCAGTATTGACAAGGTTATGGCGTTGAATCAATACAAACAGTATTTAGCTAGGCTAATAATCAATTTACACTTGAACACCGATACCTTATAGCTAATACAGAAAATAAAGCCACCAAGTCTTTATCGTGTTTTTAATTTTTTATATAATAAAAACAATTGGTTATCTGTGTTTTCGGCAAGACTTATGTTCTTTTACCTTAATGCGATATAAGGGTTATAAAATATCATAGGAAGCGTTCTTTAATTCAAAAAATTATCATTAGTAAAAATAATTGTAAAATTTACAGCAATTGACTTGCGTTTTTAACTTTTAGGCCCAAGTATTATTAGTGAGTAGATAATAAAAAGGAACAACTATGAAAATAAATCTTTCAGGTCATCATGTTGACATTTCAGATTCAATTAAAGAACATATTAATGAAAAGTTTTCAAAAATATCGACACACTTCCCAACCTTAATTTCACTCGATGTTATTTTATCGCACGAACATAACAAACATAATGTAGAACTTCGCACAACCTATGAAGGAGGTCGTATTTCAGCATCAGCAAATGACGGCGTTATGTACCCAGCTATTGCAACAGCAGCTAAAAAATTGGATGCCGCTTTAAAACACCGAAAAGGTTTATTAAAAGCTAATTTGCATAGTAAACCTGAAGCAACAGCACCCGAAATTGCCCATGAAAAAGTTCAAGAAATGAACCTCAGTTAAGAAGCTGTGAATTTAATCATCTTATCGTTAAGGAGGCTGTGGCCTCCTTTTTTAATGCTGGCGCTAGCTGGGTTCATCGCGAATAAGTAGACATTTAGTTTGGCATCCCACAGAAATACACTTAAAATAGCGACTTTATAACCGGCTATTAGAGGCTATATGCTAGAAGTTTTTAACTATGTTGTCGTGGCAGACTGTGACGTTGAGGGTAATGTTATTCGCGCTCAAGACAGCGATAGCGAAAGGGTTAATAAACGATGCACCTCATCGCTAATTTTCCAAGGTAAATCATGCTAGAAATATCAAGTGCAGTAATCATTGCCGACTGGGAGATTGAACTGACCGGTATAAGGGCGACTGGGAACGGAGGCCAAAGAGTCAATAAGGTCGAAACAGCGATACACTTGCGTTTCGATATTAAGCGTTCAACATTACCTGCCATATACAAAGCCAGACTGCTGAAACTATCAGATAGTCGCATATCAAGTGATGGCATTATCATTATTAAAGCGCAATCATTTAGAACACAACCAATGAATAAAGACGATGCGTTAAAACGTCTGAAAGAGCTGATTTTATCTGCCATGGTGGTGAAAAAAACTAGACGGCCGACTAAACCCACAAAAGGCTCAAAGCTCAGACGATTAGATGCAAAGAAAAAAACGGGTTCTAATAAAGTGTTGCGTGGAAAAGTAGACCATCAGTAACTTCCTGCTTTTCTTTCTGTGAATTATTTTTTTACAGGGAGGAGACAATGAGAACAGAATGAGGGGGATTTAGGGGCGTTTAAAGACAAGCCTTTAGCTGTCAGTAAGTTAAAAGAAGTGTTAAGTTAATTTTTTCCGTGCTTCTCCTCCTGTAGTTCTCCTGCTTTTCTCCCTGTGATTTTTTGTTTTTTATAGGGAGAAAACAATGAGAAAGAAAGATAATGAGTAGGGTTTGCCATCTTAACGCTAATTAAAAATCACCACGAGTGCTGTCATGAGTTCAAAGACGCGATAAAATTTAGTTAAATAAAGTTATTGAGAATTAAAGGATTAACTAGGTATGTAGTATGTACCTGTTAATTTTTAATGCCATTGCCCTACTACTGCTGTGATTATTTAACGCGTCTTCTTAAGGCGATTAAACCGGTGAAAAGTAAGCTAATCCAAGCAATAGAGCCTCCGCCGCTACTTGAATTTGTTGGTGCAGGTGCTGTAACAGTTAATGAGGTGTTTTTAACTGCGGCTAAGCTATCAGCACTATTAACGTTTGCATCAAATATGATCACGCTTTCAATGGTCACGAAATTTTCGACACCTGGAACAAAGTTATTTGCGCAGTTATCAGCACTATAGTCTGGCATTGGGGTTGAGTTACATCTAGATATACCAGCAATAATATCAATGTTTTCCATACCGGCAATGACTTCACCGAAAACAGTAAAACCACCATTTTGAGTATCTAATGCTGCAGAGCCGGCACTATTATTAGATAAATTCACAAACCATTGACTAGTCGCGCTATTTTCGTTGCCTGACACTTTGGCCATGGCAATAGTGCCACGAACATTTGAATAAACGGGCTCATTCTTAATAGCACTATCTGTAGCAATCGGACTCAATGGCAGGGTGCCAGTAAACGCAAAACCGCCAGCTTGCATAACAAATCCAGGCTCAACACGATGCACAACCGTGTTGTTGTAGTCACCATCATTGACATATTTTAGGAAGTTAGCCACTGTTTCTGGCGTTGTTTCATCGTGCAGGTTAACTTTAAAACTACTTTTAGAGCTACCTTGTGAAGTGGTAAATTCCACTATGGTGGCAGAGGTTGAAGCACTAGCAATGATCAGCGATGCGATTGCTATTTTTGATAGGTTTGAAAAAGACATAGATTAACTACTTACTGCTTAACATGTTACAAAGTGTAGCGATAATAATAGGCTTTAAAGAAAACAACAAGATAAAGCCGCGTTTCGCCTATGTTGACAGACACTGCTTAGTAAATTTAAGCTGTTATATAGTCAGGATGAAAATAGGCTGAGTAGTGTTTTTCTTATTCCTCAGCATTTATTATTAGTCTCGTCATTGCCGGTACTAAGTTAGCGGTACTAAGTTAGCGGTACTAATCTAGCGGTATTAAGCTAACGAAATTAAGCTGATGGTACTAAATGACCTTAAAAAAGCGTTCATTGCGTGGCATCAAATAATTTTTGTAATTTAATGAAAAAACCACCATAGTTGAACGGCCAATAATTTCATTACGTGGCACTAAACCTATCACACGAGAGTCTGCGCTGTTATCACGATTGTCGCCCATAACAAGGTAATAGTCTTTAGGAATAGTTATCGTTTGAAAACTTTCTAACGGATAATTTTTAGAATGCCCAGGCTTAAGCTGAGTGCGTATTAGATGACTATTACCCGCGATATATTCTTCACTTAAGGTAAAATCACGGTTGTTGGCTATCAGTGTGTATTGAGCTGATTTTTGATTAATAACCAATTGATTGTTATGCAGCGCTACTGTGTCGCCTGGAATGCCTATAATACGTTTCACAAGACGTTTATCAGCGACATCAGACTCAAAAATGACAATGTCATTGCGTAATGGCTCGGCTAACGTTATTAGCGAATATTGGCTAAAGGGTAGTCTTAAGTCATAGGCCATTTTGTTAATTAAAATGCGATCACCTTCGACAATGGTCGGTTTCATTGACCCTGTTGGCACATCATTCCAGTCAGCAACCGCACTGCGAAAAACTAGCATTAAACTGACAAACAATAATAAAGATTTATTTTCTTTCCAGAGGTGAGAAATACTTTTTTTCATGATCTTTCCTTAGAATTAATAGCTGGTTAGTATGTGGCAGTTAGCTTATTCCTAGGCCTCAAAATCAGGCATAAAAATAACGATTTATCTTTCGACTAAATCGTTATTTTAAAGTTCCTGAGTAAAGCTAGGTATAAGCTTTATAAAATGTAATTCTTTATGTCTATTTAATTTACTTTACTTTACTTTGGCTAGGGTTTTATAAGCTAATCGTCACTATAACCCCAAGGTGCATCAGGTGGAGTTATCGGTGTGCTTAGGTCAAAATCAACACGAAACTCACGACCCTGACGAATTAACCGGTAGCTGAACTTTTCAGGGTAGATAAACATTTGCCAAGTATTACCGACTGACTGTGGGATACCTGTTTTGACAAATAACTGCTTTGAATATTCATCAGCGGGGAACGATTGCACTTGTGACCAACCAGCGTCTACTGTTTGGCCACCATACATAGTGCTTTCGTCATAACTACCATCTTGGTGACGGTGATCATGTTTTAATGATAAACCCGAACCTGTTTTAGTGATAATCCAAGTCCGTGAGGCATCTTCACCCACGTGGAAAGGAATTTCTAGCTTTTCGTCTGAGCAATTTCTGACATGCATAATAAGATCTTTGTTGGCAAAGCCATCACCGCTAGCATTATCTATTGTTACCTGACCTTGAAAAGCTTTGCCACAATGAGCTTTAATACTGTTAAAAAAGTTATCATGTGTTTCGATAGAAACCAAGGGGGCTTCAAGCGCTGCGGCTGAATGGGCAAAGTAAAAAAGACTGCTAGAAAGTATTAGTTTTACAATATTTATTTTTGCTTTCATTAAATACACCTAAATTGACTGAGTTTTAAATATTAACATGTGATGCTATCAGATAAATGGCTAATAGGTAGCTGTAAAAGTGCTGTAATACAAAAACTAAGGCACTCATATGGTAAAAAATTTTCTTGTAGTCTTATCGCTTGCAGCGCAAAATTGTCTTAATAAGCGTGTTAAATTTTGAGTGCTGTATAAATGAAGTTAAAAACTGAAAATGTTGTTATTGGACTAACAGACCCTAAAAGTCCGTCAAATGTTGGTGCTGTGATGCGTGCCGCAGGTTGTTATCAAGCTAATGAAGTGCGTTATACCGGTGTACGATATGCAAAGGCTGCAAAGTTTCATACAGACACAAAAGATGCATCACGCAAAATCCCTTTGAATGCGGTTGAATCTTTAATTGATAATTTAACGCCAGGACAACGTATCGTTTGTGTTGATTTAGTTGAAGGCGCGATAGCATTACCTGAATTTGAGCACCCAGAAAATGCGTTTTATATTTTTGGCCCAGAAGATGGCACGATAGCGCAAGAGGTTATTAATAGCGCCTATGCAGTCGTATATGTACCAACAATCGGGTGCATGAACTTAGCCGCCAGTGTTAATGTTTTGCTTTACGACCGATTAGCAAAATCAAAAGACATGCTGGCGGGTGATGAGTTAATTAAAAGCAGCCGAGACACCAATAACACAGTAAAAGTGCCAGTTAATTGATGCTGCAGACAGAAAAAAGTTTAGTTTCTATATCACCAACTATTGTTTAATCATCGAATAAAAGTGTTTTTTATGAGTTTTTATAAATTAAATGATTTTTTATCTAAAAGAGGTTGACTCTTGTCGGGAAACAGTTAGAATACGCCCAGCTAGAAAGTAAGACCTATATTTATGTACAAAGTTTCGAAGTTATATTAGTAAGTAGCTCGTCCTGTTTAATAATTAATAGCAACACTTCCTGCAACACCGCCTTATTTTAAGGCATCAATTACGAATAAATAGGATAATACAATGTCTAATACAACTACTGGTACAGTAAAATGGTTTAACGAGTCTAAAGGCTTTGGTTTCATCGAGCAAGAGTCTGGTCCAGACGTTTTCGCACATTTTTCTGCAATCTCTGGCGACGGTTTTAAAACTCTTGCTGAAGGCCAAAAAGTACAGTTTACTGTTACTCAAGGTCAGAAAGGTCCTCAAGCTGAGAACATCGTAGCACTTTAATTAATACTCTTTAGCTGGCTACGCTAGCTGAAATATTAATAGTGTTGAAAAAGGGGAGACATATGTCTGCCCTTTTTTGTGCCTGTAAGTAAATTTATGTCAGTAATAAAGCAATATCAACAACTTGTTGAGCATGAAACACTTAACCTCGATGTTGAACAATACAAAGCCGCCCTTGCTTTGGATAAACTTTCGCAAAAATTAATATCTGCCCAAGCTCAAACACCACTACTTGCCGTCATAAAAAACTTATTTACCAAGCATGAACCCATTCAGGGGATCTATTTTCATGGCCGAGTTGGTCGTGGAAAAACTATGTTGATGGACTTATTTTATCAACAACTTAATTTAACACGCAAAAGACGTATTCACTTTCATCATTTTATGGAAAGTGTGCACCAGCTGTTGAATGATTTTAGTGGTAAAGACAATCCGCTAGCATTGATTGCAAAAACTTGGTCTGAAGAAGTTGATGTGCTTTGTTTTGACGAGTTCTTTGTTAATGATATTGCGGATGCCATGCTATTGGCGGGCTTACTAGAAGCTATGCTATCGCAGGGTATTATCCTAGTGGCAACGTCAAATTGCCCACCCGATCAGTTATACAAAAATGGCCTACAACGCGCTAGATTTCTACCAACTATTGATATTATTCACCAGTATTGCCAGGTTATCTCTATTGATGGACCAAAAGATCATCGAATGTTAGACACTAATATAGCCACACTTAACTATCGAGACTTTTATATTGGCACTGAAACTGAGAGTAACTTCTTAACTCACCACTTTGCAGCGCTCGCTAAAAGCAATATTCGCTATAATGACAGTATTATTATTCATAGCAGGGCAGTTAATTTTTTAGCTTGTACTGCAGATATCATTTGGTTTGATTTTATGGCACTTTGCTCAACCCCAAGAAGCCAAAGAGATTATATTAAGTTAGCCGATAACTATGACACCGTGCTGATCAGTAATGTGCCACAATTTAATGGCGCATTAATTCCTGCCGTTTTCTCCGGTGTTGAAGACGGTTACCAACGAAGTGGTGTGCTGATGGGGCAACTCAGAGGTCTCGATGATGAAGCGCGACGTTTTATCGCACTAGTCGATGAATTCTACGACAGAGGTGTGCGCTTAATTATTGCCGCTGAGGTCGATATTGCTGAGCTTTATCAGGGCACTCAACTTAACTTTGAATTTGCCCGCTGTAGATCAAGACTGTTTGAAATGCAGCGTCTAAGTTACGCCTAGAGTGTTTTTTCTGGTGAGTTTAAAGCTTGTTAAATTAACCAAAAAATTATTTTTTTCACTAAATTATAGTTTATTATCTTTTTATTAAAATAAAGAGTCTCTTCTTATTATTTGATATTAAACAAGTTTTAATGTTGGCATCAGTCTTGTAATCAATAGCGTTAACAAGTGGTTTTCTGACACGACTATCGCTCTAGAAACTTAATTTTTAAAGGAAGATTAATATGAAAACATTGATTGCTACCGCTCTCATTATGGCAAGCTCAGCAAGTTATGGACACGATAATTCTTTTTCTAGTGAATCATGTAATCTTGACTTAAATGGTGGCATTAATATCAATGCTCAAGAAATTACTTTTTCTAAAGATAAATCACCACTGTATAGCATCACTGAAAATGACACTTTGCTGATAAACGGCGAAAAAATTGCTTTAACAGCTCACCAAGAATCTTTATTACGCGATTATTCAACTCATATACGCAATCTTGTACCAGAAGTGAGAAGCATCGCCTTAGATGCTATTGATTTAGCCATTGATGGCGTTAATCTAGCCTTTAACGAATTGTTAGGTGAAGGAAACCAGGCGAGCGCTGAGTTAACTAGCCAATTAACCACCATTCGTGGTGAAGTTGATGCTGAATTTACTCAACATGAAAATTTCTATATCGACGAAGAAGGTTTCTCCGGAAAAGATTTTTTTGGTGAAAATTTTGAGCAAAGAATTGAATCAGCCGTAGAAAGTACGATTAAAAGCGCTTTAGGCAGTTTAATGATTGCGGTTGGCCAAGAAATGCTGTTTTCAGGTGGCGATATGAAGGCTTTTGAAAGCAAAATGGAGAATTTTGGCGAGCTAATAGAGCATGAAATGAAAACGCGTAGTGCAGGGCTAGAAAAGCGCGGTGAAGCTTTATGCCGATCCATTATAGTGATAGATAAAATGGAAGAGCAATTGAAAGAAAGTATCGACGAAATTGCCGACTTTGATTTGATCACCGCTAGCGCAAAACACAGCGTAGCGAATGCTAAACTCATGTAGCCTGTAAAATTAGTCAACTTGTGGACATAAAGCGCTGCTCAATTTGAGCTGCGCTTTTTTATTGCCAATATCCTACATGCACGTTAAAGTAGCGGCCTAAATAGTCCTGATATATTCTTTATGCACGCTGTACAGCAACTTCATCAATATCGTAAAAGCCTAAGTACCACCACTTATAAATCACGAGGTCAGCGAGTTATTCGTTGTGAGTTATGTCGATTAGCCAAACCATTTTGTATTTGTGACTTGTCGCCTAAGGTAAGTTCTCAGGCTGGATTTTTGTTGTTGATGTATGACACTGAGGTTTTAAAACCGAGTAATACCGGTAAGTTAATTGCTGATTTGATCCCCGACAGTTTTGCATTTCTTTGGTCAAGAACACAAGTAAACCCAGATATTATTACCTTGTTAAATGATCCTATGTGGCAACCTATGATCGTTTTTCCTAAAGCATATGTCGGCGAAGATCGTGAAATTTTTGATAATAAAATCACGGTTACATCGGGTAAAAGGCCCTTATTTATTATGCTAGATGGCTGTTGGCGAGAAGCTAAAAAAATGTTTCGCCGCAGTCCTTATTTACAACATCTACCGGTAGTGTCATTTACACCAAAAACACCTGAAAACTCAACAGAGTTAAGTTCTCGTTATCAAATTCGCTTAGCGGCCAATAATACTGAATTAGCAACCGCTGAAGTTGCCGCCCAGGTTTTGTCTTTAGTCGGGGAGCAAACCAATGCAGATTTACTTGATCTCTGGTTTGATGTTTTTAGTTATCAATACCAGCGCGGTGTTTGCCAAGTCAATAAAGCGAATCCTAATGCGGTCTCAGATTACACCGAGTTCGCTCAGCTTAATGGCATCACTTTGGCAAAAGATGTATAACTACTTTTAAAAGCTTAACTTTAAATGCATGAAAACACTGCAGCTAAAGCAAAACTATTTTATAATAATGCACATTATAGTAACGAGGTTAATTTATGAAGATATGTGGTGTTGAGTTAAAAGGTAACGATGCAATTATTTGTATCATGTCGCGGGAAAATGGGTTGTACGACATACCAAATACGCGCGTACAAAAAATTAGTCTTGTTGACGCAGGCGATGCTGCGCAAGTACAAGAGTTTCAGTTTGCTTTTGCCAAACTGATGGAAGACTACAAAGTTGAAAAAGTGGTGATTAAAGGCCGTGGTTTAAAAGGCAAGTTTGCTGGCGGACCGGTTGGTTTTAAATTAGAAGCAGCGATTCAACTTATTAAAGATTTACCGGTTGAAATACTGCCAAGTAGTTTTATCAAAAAGGCACTAACACGTAGCCAAGTGGATATTGATTTTCGTGATACGGGTTTAAAACAGTATCAAGAAGGTGCTTTTGAAACTGTTTTTGGCTTTTTCGAAGGCAGCTTGTATTTGCAATAATACCAAGTGTAATCATGCTTAGTTAGTTGATAAGTTAAGTAAATAAAAAGGGTCGCTAAATAGCGACCCTTTTTTGTTTACTCAGTAAAATCCTTTACTCAGAGAAGTTACTTACTGATTAAACCACTATGTTCATGTAAAAGTTCTACGGTTGGTTCTTTACTGCTTAAACCGCGACGTTCAAGTAAAGGTTCTACTGTTGGGTCTTTACCTCTGAAACGACGGTACATGACTGTTGGATCGTCTGTTCCACCACTTTCTAGTACGTGCTTGCGATATAATTCAGCCGTTTCTTGATCGAATATGCCATTTTCTTTAAAGGCTAACCAAGTGTCAGCGTCATAGATATTTGACCAGATATAACCGTAATAACCGGCTGAATAACCACCGGCGAAGATATGTGAATAATAACCTGTTTTATATCTTGGCGCGATTTGTTCAATTAAACCCATTTCTTTTAAAACGTTTTGTTCAAAACTATTAGCATCTTGTATCTCAGCTGTTTCTAATGAATGCCAGCTCATATCCAATAATGCGGCGGCTAAATATTCAGTGGTACCAAAACCCTGATTAAACTTGCCTGAAGCTTGAATTTTTTCAACAAGGGCTTGAGGGATCACTTCACCTGTTTGGTAGTGTTTAGCAAAATTTGCTAATACTTCTGGCTCTGTCATCCAGTTCTCCATAACTTGTGAAGGGTATTCAACATAATCTCTTGGTAGTGAGGTACCGGTTTGAGAGCGGTAATAACCATCAGATAATAAACCTTGAATCGCATGACCAAATTCATGGAATAAAGTTGATGCTTGATCAAAGGTTAATAGTGTTGGTTTATCACCAATGGGGCGAGGGTAATTTAATACATTGTAAATAATGGGCGTGACTTCTTCGCCATTCATACGATATTGCTTACGGAAACTGCTCATCCAAGCACCGCCACGTTTGCTTTCTCGTACGTAGTGATCTGTCATGTAGACGCCGACATAGCTGCCGTCACGATCATGCACTTCAAAGGTACGCACTTCTGGGTGGTATTTAGGTAAATCATCACGCTCTTTAAAGGTAACACCCCAAAGTTTTTCTGCCGTAAAGAAAACCCCTTGTAGCGTTGCTTCTAATGAGAAGTAAGGTTTGGTTTCTGCGGCGTCAATGTCAAAGCGTTGTTTACGGATTTTTTCCGCGTAGTACCACCAATCCCATGCCGCCACTGTAAAGTTATCACCTTGTGCGTCAATCATTTTTTGGATATCAGCGGTTTCTTCTTTCGCACGTTCTAATGCGGCAGGCCAAACTTTATTTAATAATTCAAAAACATTTTCAGGGGTTTTTGCCGTGGCATTTTCAAGGACAAAATGGGCATGAGTTTTATAACCTAATAACTGCGCCTTTTGATAACGCAAGCTAGCAATTTCACTAGCAATGGCTTGGTTGTTATTGGCGTTGTCGTTATTACCACGCAGGGTATATCCTTTATAGATAGTTTCACGTAGTTCACGGTTGTTTGAATAGGTTAAAAATGGATTTTTACTTGGGCGATGGGTGGTAAATACCCACTTGCCTTCGTGGCCACGCGCTGTTGCGGTTTCGCTAGCGGCAGCAATAATATCAGCAGGTAAACCATCAAGATCGGCTTTATTATTAATGACCATTTCAAAATTGTTAGTTTCTGCTAGTAGATTCTCACCAAAATTTAGGCTTAAAGCACTTAACTTTTCATTTAAGTCACGTAAGGTTAACTTATCAACATCGTTAAGGTTTGCACCACCTCGAACAAAGCTCTTATAGGTTGTTTCTAGTAGACGCTTTTGATCTGTACGTAAATCAAATATTATTTGATTATCATAAACTTCTTTTACCCGTACAAATAAAGCATGGTTCAGCGCTATATCATCAGCTAAGGCTGATAGTTTAGGTGACATTTCTTTGGCAATGGCGCGCATTTCTTCATCTGACATTGAGCCGATTAAACCGTAGAAGGTATTACTTACTTTAGTTAAAAAATTGCCTGACTTTTCCATCGCAACAATAGTATTTTCAAATGTTGGCAGCGATTTATCTTTTGTAATAGCCTCTATTTCAAGCTTTTTCTTTGCAATGCCATGATTAAATGCGGGTAAGTAATCACTCTTTTTAATTTTATCAAAGGGTGGAATACCATGCGGTGTCGCGTACTCAGAAAAAAATGGATTGTTTGCTGTATTTTCTGCTTGCTCTATTTTCACAACGTCAGGGGGCGTTGTGTTTGGCTGACAACCGGCTAATGCGATTGCAATGGCCAATGGTGCGAGATAACGAGTTTTCATTAAATGACCTTTTAAGTTTATATCCAGAGGGCTAATAAGGTTTATTCAGAGCGATAGCATGGTATGAGTCATTTTATATCACAATGAAGCTAGTATCGATTCTATGTTGCACTCGCCATAGGTACAAGGCCATCAGAGAAAAATTCGATGAGTGGTGCGTTATTGGCGGTCAAATATACTTTTAGGGCTTAATTTAAAAAGGCTAAATGCTCTACTAAATAATTAGCCGCAGATAAAGTGATTTCAGAGCGTTTTCATTTTGAAGTCATCAAGCTTGTCTTATCTAAATAAAGCCGATTTGGCGTTAGCTAAAGGGAGATGCTATAAGATTAAACTAGTAAGTTATTGCTATTTTTAACAATTTTTATTTTGACTCACAAGCCAAAGCAAAAACGAAAGTGTCAAAGAAAGTGTATGATTAAGTTGAGTTAATGGCTTATTTAACTATCGCTTGAACCGCAAGCTCAAGCCGTGGATCTGAGGTATCAGCGCTGGTATATTTAAATATCACTTGCTTGTGCTTGTTAATGAAAAAAGTTGTTGGTGTGCCGCTTACCCCATAAAGACTTGCGACTTCATCGCCATGAACGGCAGTAGGAAAACTATAGCCTCGAGCGGCTAACTCATCTTGTGGTAGTACGCCGTCATCTTCATTAAAGCTAATAGCAACAAGCTTAACACCTTGCTGTTGATATTTTTTTTCAAGCTCGACTAGTTTTGGCTGTAGTACTTTGCAATAGGGACACCAGGTAGCCCAAAAATGTAAAATAGTCGCTTGTCCGTCAAATTGCGCGGAAGAAATAGTGTCACCATATTGTGTTTTAAGTTGCCAAGCCGGTGCTTGTGGCGCAACAGTGGTTTCTGCAGCATTGGCATTTAGGGTGAAAAATAGCAATACTAGCAAAGTGGCCGTGAATAATTTTTTGCTTAAAGTTAGTAAATAAATCAAACCAGATACTCATTAAGTGATTAGTTATTTAAATTGACCACACAAACCAGTATCTCGTTGCAAAAAAGTTTATTTATTTTTATTATTGAGGTTAATCCGGCTAGTTAACCTTAACTTTATCTTGGGCTAATGCATGTTCAGCCAAAATCATATCTGCTGCTTTTGCCGCAATCATCATGGTTGGCGCATTGGTGTTGCCACTAATTAGCGTTGGCATAATTGACGCGTCAACGACTCGCAGTTGCTTAATGCCTTTGACCTTTAACTGTTCGTCAACTACCGACAACTCATCTTGGCCCATTTTACAGGTACCGACAGGGTGGTAAATAGTATTGCATTTTTCTTTTAGAAACTGGTGAATGTCTTGATCTGTAGTGCAATCTTCACTTGGGAATATATGTTTAACATGTGTTAGAGATAAGGGTGCTGTTGATAATATTTTCCTAGCAATTTTCACACCTTTTACCATAGTATCAATATCATCTTGATGATCTAACATATTCATGTGAATACGTGGATGCTGAGTAATTTTATTGCTGTTAAGTGTCACTGTGCCGCGGCTTTTTGGCCTAAGCAAGCATACATGCAAGGATATGCCGTAGGTAAAGAGCAGTTTAAGATTTCTGCCGTGATCGTCCATGGCAGCGGGCACAAAGTGCAGCTGTAAATCGGGTTGCTCCAAGGTTGGATCTGATTTGATAAAACCACCGGTTTCGGCAATAACCGTGGTCAACAGGCCGGTTCGCTTAATGATGAATTTTAATGTTTCTTTTGCGCCCCACCAAATTGATTTCGGACGAAGCGCCATTACTTGGCTTACATTATGTTGGGCGACGTTGAGGACATCGACATGATCTTGCAAATTTTTACCTACACCTTCGAGTGCTTGTACAAGCGCAATATCATGCTTTGCTAATTCTGCCTTAGGTCCGACACCAGAAAGCATTAAAATTTGTGGCGAGTTGATCGCACCGGCACTGAGGATAACTTCGTGGTTCGCCATGATCTGTTGAACTTTGCCGCGATGTTTATACTTAACACCTGTAGCAATCCCATCATGAATGACTACTTTTTCGACTTGTGTTTGGGTAATAACCGTTAAATTTTTACGGTGTAAATTGGGCGTTAAAAAGGCTTTTGCGGCACTGTGTCTTAAGCCATTTTTTTGCGTGACCTGATAGTAGCCAATGCCTTCTTGAGACGGGCCATTAAAATCATGATTTTCAGGATAACCTGCCGCTATGGCTGATCGCATGAAGTTTTCATTAATAGCGGGTTTAGAGACTGAATCGGCTACATTAAGTGCACCGTTAATACCATGAAAATCATCCAGCCCACGTTCTTGATGTTGAAGGGCTTTAAAGTAGGGTAGAACGTCATTAAAGCTCCAGCCTGAGTTACCTAAACGGTGCCAATGGTCATAATCATTTTGTTGTCCTCTGACGTAGAGCATGGCGTTAATTGAGCTACTGCCACCTAGGGTTTTACCTCGTGGTGTAAAAATTTCTCGATTATTCAGGTTTTTTTCTTGCTGAGAGTTAAATTGCCAATTTAAGCTGCGATTTTGTAACAGGGCAATAATGCCGATGGGCAGATGGATCAACCAGTTCTTATCGGCTTTACCTGCCTCTAATAGGCAAACACTATGTTCGCCACTGGCTGATAATTTATCAGCTAATACGCAACCCGCTGAACCACCCCCAATTATTACAAAATCAAATGTCTTCACACGGCTACCTTAAAAGTTGCTTTTATTATTTTTCAACACGTCGGACCACTATGATATAAAATAATTATTTATTCAACTATTTTGCTTAAGCGCTATTTTTTTCTCTCATCATTAATCTAGATTTGTATGAAATGGCTATAACCCAAGAATGGGCTTAAATTTACAATATAAGCACTCACACATTACTTGTTGTTTAACTGAGTTAAGTCAGTTGAAATCTAAAAATATAGCTTTGCAATCAGTGAACAAAAATACTGTCATCGGGTGAGCTATCATTATGGATTAGTCTATATTGGCTGTTGGTCGCTATCATCATAATATCAATATTTATGATGAAGATAATGTCATGAATAAAGTCACTTTTAGCGCTTTTCAAGCCAGTATTATCTGATCCCGTTTCATGTTGTTACGCTATCGTTTACCTAAGGGAGAAGCTGTATGTCATCTGACTCACAATATCGACATGAAACATTGGAAGAGAATGTGGTATTTCATGTGCACGAAGTGACCAAAGTGTATCAGATGGGTGAAATGCAGGTGCGAGCTTTACGCGGTGTTGATATCGATCTGCATCGAGGAGAATTTACCGTATTGTTGGGGGCCTCGGGCAGTGGCAAATCAACCCTACTTAATATTCTTGGCGGTCTAGATATTCCAACAGAAGGCCATGTGTTTTACGGTGAGCGTGATCTTACACGAGCCACTGAAAGAGAGCTAACAGAGTATCGACGTTTTCATGTCGGCTTTGTTTTTCAGTTTTACAATTTAATTCCTAGCCTAACAGCACGTGAGAACGTTGCCGTAGTCACAGACATTGCCAAGTCGCCGATGAAGCCAGAAGAAGCATTAAAACTGGTTGGTCTAGAGAGTAGGCTTGATCATTTCCCTGCCCAACTTTCTGGCGGTGAGCAACAGCGCGTTGCCATTGCACGTGCTATTGCGAAAAATCCGGATGTCTTGTTATGTGATGAACCCACAGGCGCGTTAGATTCTAAAACCGGTATTGTGGTGTTGCAGGCTTTGCAACGAGTTAATCAGGCGTTAGGGACAACCACGGTGGTCATTACCCACAATGCCGGCATTGCTCAAATGGCTGATCGCGTGATTCATTTAACTGACGGTTTAATCAGTAAGGTCTATAAAAATGAAACTCGATTAAAACCTGATGCGTTGACGTGGTGATCTCGATATGAAAGCTATCGATATAAAATTATGGCGCGAACTTTGGGCTATGCGGATGCAAGCCCTAGCAATTATTATGGTAATTGTTGGTGGAGTGAGCATTTTTATTATGTCATTAAGCACACTCGATTCCTTGTTTGAAACCCGTGAAAATTATTACCGCAATCACCATTTTGCCGATGTGTTTGCTTCGCTAAAGCGTGCGCCCTTATCACTGGTAAAACGTATTCAGGAAATTCCCGGTGTTGATAAGGTTGAAACTCGGGTACTAGCTTATGTGAATCTTGATGTAGAAGGTTTTAAGGATCCGGTCAGTGGTCATTTACTGTCATTAAATGCTAACAGTGCCGGTCTTTTAAATCAGACTTACTTACGTAAAGGGCGTTTACTTGAGGCCGGTCGTGATAATGAAGTGTTACTCAGTGAAGAGTTTGCCCGTGCCCATGATCTACAACCCGGTGATAAACTAGCAGCAACAATAAATGGTCGGCGAAAAGTGCTGAATGTAGTCGGGCATGTGCTATCACCTGAATATATTTACCAGATTGCGCCTGGTGCAATGTTTCCTGATTATTATCGATACGGTGTTTTATGGATGGCACGTAAGCCGCTGGCAAGTGCCTATGATATGGACGGGGCATTTAACGATGTCACGCTTACCCTGAGTAAAGAGGGTAATGAACAAGATGTAATAGACCGGCTTGATGAATTGTTAAAACCCTATGGCGGCATAGGCGCATACGCGCGCAAAGACCAGTTGTCTAATCGTTTTTTGACTGAGGAGCTTAAACAACAAAAAACCATAGCCACCATCTTTCCGATGATCTTTTTGGGCGTAGCAGCATTTCTTTTAAATGTTGTCACGAGTCGACTGATCAGTTTACAGCGTGAACAGATTGCTGGACTTAAGGCCTTCGGTTATAGCAACTTTGCTGTTGGTTTGCATTACACAAAATTAATATTAATGATCACCGCTATTGGCATTATTGCAGGAATAGGTTTTGGTATTTGGATGGGCAAGGGTATGAGTAATATTTACATGACCTTCTATAGCCTACCATTTATGATTTATGTACTAAAAACCGAGGTTATTATTGCGGCGGTGTTAATTAGTATCGGTGTCGCCATGGTGGGCACTCTGTATGCGGTATCTAGTGCAGCCAGTTTACCACCGGCACAGGCAATGCGTCCCGAGCCCCCGGCAATGTATCATACAACCCTGATTGAAAAGCTGGGCTTACAGCGCTGGTTTTCACAACCTACGCGAATGATTTTTCGTCACATTGAGCGCCGGCCCTTAAAATCATTAATGACTATATTGGGTATTAGCATGGCCTGCGGCACTATGATGGTTGGCGGTTTTCAAGAGGGGGCTATTAAGCACATGGTCGAGGTGCAGTTTGGTATGAGTCAGCGCAGCGACCTAACAGCAATATTTACCGAGCCAACATCTCAGCGTTCACTTTATTCACTACAGAGTTTACGGGGTGTAGAGCATGTTGAAGGTTTTCGAGTCGTTACGGCAAAATTGCGCTTTGAACATCGCTCGTATAGAACTTCTGTGCAAGGAATAGCGCCTGATGGCAGTCTGATGCGTTTGCTTGATACGCGCCTCAAAGTGATTGATTTACCGCCTGAGGGCATCATACTCACCGATTACCTAGCAAAAATAATGCATATGAAGGTCGGCGATATGCTGACCATAGAAGTGCTGGAAGGTGATCGTCCTGTGGTGCAAGTACCCGTGGTTGGTCTGGCGAAAGAGTATCTGGGTCTAAATGGTTATATGCAGTTAAACTCATTAAATCGCCTGCTAAATGAAGGCCATGTTATTTCCGCTGCTTGGTTAAAAGTTGATAGGTTACATCAGTCTGATGTTTACGCAGAGCTTAAAGGTGCGCCACGCATAGCCGGCGTAGTTGAGCAGGAATCGGCGATTAAATCTTTTTACGAAACGATGGATGAAACTATTTTATTTTTTACTTATATCACCACTTTGTTAGGTGGAAGCATAGCATTTGGTGTGGTTTACAACAGTATGCGCATTGCACTATCTGAGCGAAACCGAGAACTGGCCAGTTTGCGCGTGTTGGGATTTCATCGCTCAGAGGTTGCTTATATTCTTCTGGGTGAAATGGCGGTATTAACACTCATCGCTATTCCGCTGGGAATCATGATTGGTTATGGTTTGTGTGCATACCTTGCGTTTCAGTTTGATTCTGACTTATATCGTATTCCGCTGGTGCTTGGTTTGAAAGTTTATGCTTTTGCTGCGCTGGTGGTGATTGGCTCTTCTGTCATTTCTGCATTGATGATTTGGCGTAATCTGGCACACCTAGATATGGTGGCCGTACTTAAAACTAAGGAGTAAACAGATGCTTGCTCTGTTAAAAAAACATCCATTGATATGCTTTATTGTTGCCTTAACCACCGGATTATTGATTTGGGGTTTCTGGCCACAGCCCATTATGGTTGAAGGCATAGCGGCAAGGTACGCACCTATGACGGTAAGCATTGAAGAGGAGGGCCGTACCCGGTTGATTGATCGTTACCTGATATCAGCGTCTGTTGATGGCGTAACCTGTCGTCAACAATTAAAGGTCGGTGATACGGTTAAGCAAGGGCAGGTATTGTTAGGGATTACGCCATTACAATCACAGGTGCTAGATCCGCGCAGCCGTGCCCAAGCTCAGGCTCAAGTAGCCGCCGCAAAATCGGCTTTACATGCTGCGCAAGAACAGGCAAATGCAGCATCTGCGTCGGCACAATTAGCCAGTAATGAATTAACACGGCTGCAATCATTAATGGCACAGGCTTTGATTTCACGTGAAGCCTTTGATAAGGCACAAACCCAGGCACAAATGACGGCGGCGGCAAAACGTTCAGCCAATTTTAGTGTCGAAGTGGCTAAATATGAACTGGAAGCTGCGGGCACTGCTCTACAATACTCAGCTGCCGCTGACAGTGGAGAGCCGGCAGAGCGAGTAAATGTTCGATCGCCGATTAATGGAAAGATTCTTAAAGTTGTTCGTGAATGTGAAGGTCCCGTGCGTACTGGTGAGCCATTGCTAGAAGTAGGCAACCCTTCAGCTCTGGAAATAGAGGTGGATGTACTTTCCGCCGATGCGGTGAAAATAAAATCTGGCATGAAGGTTTTGTTTGATCGCTGGGGCGGCGACAAACCTTTAGAGGGACAGGTTCGAATAGTTGAACCGGTTGGCTTTACCAAAGCGTCAGCACTTGGGGTTGAAGAGCAACGCGTGCTGATTATTTCTGATTTTGTTTCTGAGGCTCAGCTTTGGAATCAACTGGGAGATGGTTATCGAGTTGAGGCAAATTTTATTTTATGGCAGCAGGAAAATGTACTGCAAATACCGGCGAGCAGCTTATTTAGATATAAAGGGGGCTGGGCAGTGTTTATTATTGAGCGTGATCTGGCGGTAAGACGGGAAGTTAAAATCGGTCAGCGTAACGGTTTAATTGCCCAGATTCTTGAGGGCGTAAATGATGGTGAACGGGTTATCAATCATCCGAGTGATGAAGTGGACGACGGTAAGCGTGTAAAAGTACGCTCATTTGAATAACACAACGACTGTGTTTCCAGCCACAGTTTCAAGCCCCTGTAGCCTTACTAAATAATGGCCAAATAACGGCCAAAAAAAGCTAAACAAATGTTTAGCTTTTTCGAGCGATATTAAATCAAGTTAGCTTCACTTCACTTCACTTCACTTCACTTCACTTAACTTGATTTAACT